>QNAU01000022.1 GCA_003641545.1 Thermotoga sp. | reverse complement strand
TCCACCTCTTCGTTCAACTCGTAGCCTTTATCCCACAACTTTCTCATTCAATCTTCGCTCCTGTAAAGTTCCTTCCTCCAATCGTAAGGATTCCTCTTTCTCAAAACCAAGTTATGAGCCTTCAACCTTATGGAGTGTATATTTATGAATCCCCTTGAGTCCAGCGAATTGAATCCACCCTCAACATCCATACTGGATAATTCCCTGTCGTAAAGAGAAGTGGGAGATTCCCTTCCTATCGGTACGACGTTCCCTTTGTATATCGACAGAACAACCCTTCCATCTATCTTTTCCTGAGCCTTCTTGAAAGCGGCCAATATGAAATCCATCTCGGGTGAGAACCAGAATCCGTTGTATATCAACTCCGAAAATTTCGGCGCGAGCATATCCCTGAGATGCATAACTTCCTTGTCCATCGCTATACCCTCTATATCTCTGTGTGCTATCCAGAGTATCGTTGCGCCAGGTGTTTCATAAACCCCACGCGATTTTATTCCTATGAATCTGTTCTCCACCATGTCGACCCTTCCAACCCCATTTTTCATCCCCACCTCGTTGAGATAGATGAACAATTCGAGTGGATCGGTTATTTCAACACCTTCCTTTTCGTTGACAACCTTTATCGGTCTTCCATCCTTGAAGTGGATCTCTATTATCGTTTCCTCATCCGGTGCATCCTTCGGAGAAACGGTCATGCTGAATATACTCTCATCGGGTCTGTACATCGGATCCTCAAGCAATCCGGCTTCATGCGATATGTGCATCAGATTCTCATCCTCACTGTATGGCTTCTCCACGGTGGCTTTAACTGGTATTCCTTTCTTCTTGGCATACTCGAGAAGGTCAGTTCTACCTTCGAATTGAGATAGAAATTCTGGATCCTTCCACGGTGATATCACCTTCAAATCCGGATTCAAAGCGGCATAAGTCAGCTCAAATCTCACCTGGTCATTCCCCTTCCCCGTCGCACCGTGTGCAACGTATTGCGCCCCTTCTTTCTCCGCGATTTCAACCTGCCTCTTGGCTAAGAGAGGACGTGCGAGTGATGTTCCAAGAAGATATCTCCCCTCGTATATGGCATTCCCCATGAGAGCGGTGAAGATGAAATCCGTTACGAATTCTCGCCTCAGATCCTCAACGTAGACTTTTGTTGCCCCACTTTTCAGGGCTTTTTCCCTTATCTCATCGAAATTTTCTCTCTGTCCAATATTTCCAACGAAGGCTATGACATCGTATCCTTTGTCCACGAGCCAACTCAGTATGACCGAGGTATCCAATCCACCACTGTAAGCGAGAACCACCTTTTCCTTTGCCATTTGGATCACCACCGTGAGAAATTTTTCATATTATACAACGTTCGAATGAAACTTGTTCCCACAAGATGAGATTGACCATCGATGGTTGTATTGATTCAGTGATTCGAGTATCACCATCCAATCGCTTCAATTTCATGAAATTTGAAAATGGTGTTATACTATAAAAGCAATGATCTTTTATTTTTTTACAATCTTGTGATGAATTTAACAAAAAATAAGAAATAGGGAGGTGCGCGATGATGAAAAAAGAGATAGTCGTCATCGGTGGGGGTCCTGCTGGCCTCATATCTGCTGCAACCGCGAAGAAGAATTTTCCAGATAAGGATGTTTTGATCATCAAAGAAGAAAAGGTTGGGCTGGTTCCCTGCGGGATTCCCTACATTTTCAGCACAATTGGATCTGTCGATGGAGACATAATGAGTACCGCCGGAGTTGAAAAGCTCGGGGTTGAGTTCTTGGTGGATGAGGTTGTGGATGTATCCTTCGAGGAGAAAAAGCTCAGAACGAAAGCCGGCGAGGAGATTGAATACGAGAAATTGATCTTAGCGGTTGGATCAACCCCGATAATTCCGAAGATACCGGGACACGACCTCGAAGGTGTTTACACTGTGTCGAAGTACAAAGATTATCTGGAAAAACTACTCGAAGCGGTCAAATCTGCCAACAGGATTTTGATAATCGGTGGGGGGTTCATAGGTGTTGAAGTCAGCGATGAGATAAACAAGCTTGGAAAGGATGTGACGATAGTCGAGATGCTTGAAAATCTTCTCCCCAACGCATTCGATGATGATATGGGAGGAATACTGGAGGAAAACATGAAAAACAAAGGAATAAAGGTTTTCACGAAGACGAAAGTTGAGAAGATACTCGGTGATGGAAAGGTGAGAGCTGTGAAACTATCAAATGGGGAAGAATTGGAAACGGATCTCGTTATATTCTCGGTTGGATACAGACCAAACACTGGGTGGTTGAAGGACAAGGGAATAAGGTTGATGGAGAATGGGAGCATATGGGTTGATGAATACATGAGAACTTCAGTCAAGGACGTATTCGCGGTTGGTGATTGTGCTGCACACAGAAGCTTTTTCACCAGAAAACCCAGTGGTTTGATGTTGGCATCCACCGCGACTTTCGATGCGAGAATAGCTGGTGCAAACCTGTATGGTTTGAAGGTGATAAGGATGAACAAAGGAAATCTCGCGGTGTATTCCACATCAGTCGAGGGACTGACACTCGGTAGAGCGGGATTGAACGAGAAAATGGCGAAAGAGGAAGGTTTTGAGTATGTTATTGGAAAAGCCCAAGGTTTGGATAGACATCCTGGAAAGATACCGGATGCAACGAAGATCACCGTCAAACTCCTGTTTTCCAAAGCCAGCGGTATTCTCCTTGGTGGACAGATAGCAGGTGGTAAGGGTGTGGGTGAGATGATAAACATAGTTGCGCTCGCGATGCAGATGGGAGCTACAGCCAACGACATGTACACCATGCAGATAGGTACACATCCTCTTCTCACAAGTGCACCAACAACCTATCCATTGTTGCTCGCAGCTGAGGATGCGATGAGAAAAATGTGAAACTTGGGGATCGCCCCCAGCGATCCCCTTTCTAATGGGATGTTACCGAAGGAATTCGGTGAAACCATAAGAATTCTGTATGGAAGGTTGAAGCACAGGAAGGATGTATTGTGGGCTTTTACAGGGAGTGTTGGTTTTGCACTTCAAGGACTCGATCTCATCCCGAAAGATATAGACATCCAGACTGACAGGGTGGGAGCTTTCGAAATCGAGAGAATATTTTCAGATTTCGTAGTGGAGAAGGTCAGATTCAGAGTGAGTGAAATCATGAAATCCTATTTTGGGGTGCTTTCCATAAATAAAATCAAGGTGGAGATAATGGGGAATATACAGAAGAAAGTTGGGGATCGATGGGAAGAGCCGGTGGACATCGCGAAATATTTGAAATTCGTGGAATTCGAAGATATGTATTTGCCCGTGTTGGATTTGAAATACGAGATGGAAGCGTATAGAAAACTTGGAAGATTTGAAAAGGCAAAAATGTTGGAGGAATATCTGAAAAGAAGCGATTGATCCCACCTTCCTGGTTGAGCCTTTAAAATCTCTGGTATGTGTTATGATTTAGAAGAAATTCACGGAGAGGGAATCAAGGAGAATGAGGAATGTTGAATGCTTTTAAGGTTGTTAGAGATCCGATTCATATGGAAATACCGATTTATCCACTCGAAGTCCTGTTCATGGACACGAGTGTGGTTCAAAGACTGAGGAAACTGTCCCAACTTGTTGGTGCCGAATGGGTCTATCCGGGTGCAACGCACACCCGATTCAGTCATTCCATAGGAACCATGCATGTGGCGGGAATGTATGCGAAGAGATTGTTTGAGAATGATTCAGCCAAGATAAGACTCATTAGATTGGCGGCACTTTTACATGACGTTGCTCACGGTCCTTTCTCCCATCAATTCGATGACACCATCTACAGAAAGATGGGCTTGAAAAAGGGACACGATGATTACAGGGAGAAATTGATATTGAGTACCCTTCCAAGTGAAGTGGTGGAAAGGTTCTTGGATATTTCTGATCCTAAGTTCAGAAGGTCAGTTGTGGAAGATTTTGAACAAACCATGGGAAAATTTGAAAATCCCGAAAGAGATTTTGAAAACCTGGTTCGAAAAATTCTGGAAATTTTCAGAGGGGAAGAGGAAGGAAGTATCGAATTCAACATTGTTCAAGGTCCATTGGGTGCGGATAGGCTGGATTTCGTTCTGAGAGATTCGTATCACAGTGGGGTGAGGAATTATTCCACCGTGGCGTTGGATAGGATAGTGAGGAACTCCTATGTGAAGAGGATCAACGGCAAGGAGATTCTATGTTACGATATCAAAGTGATGGATGATGTTTATTCGTTTCTGTTCGGCAGATTCATGATGTACAAAAATGTCTATTTCCACAAGACATCCAGAGCTGTTGATCTGATGATACAGGAACTTCTGAACCTTGCGGATGAAATATTGAACCTGCAATCCATGGTTGAAGACCCAAGGAAATTTTTGAAACTGACGGATGATTACATATTCACGATGATGAAAGAGATGGTGGAGAGGGAAGGAGAAAGCGATCCAAGGTTGAGGAGGGTCAAAGAACTGCTCCGCAGGATAGATAGGAGAGATCTGTGGAAAATGATCGCGGAGTATCCACTCTCAACCAAGGGTGTCGATCCTGGCATTTTCGCTGAAAGTGTTGGTGAGAAGATAACTTCAGAGATAAAAAGTAGGCTGATTGAATTGCTGGAAAGTGGGAAATATGACGAGGATGATGAAGACATTTTGAGAGATATTGTGGGAAATTTCAATGATTACTTCAGAATCGACACTCCTTACAGGCTCACCCTCTTTCATCCCGTTGAGTTCGACACAACGAAGGTATTTTTGTATGATTCAAAGAAGGATAGAATCATGAGTTTTTCGGATTTCGAGAGAAAATATCCCTTTTTAACAACTCCAACCCTTCTACAGATAGTCAGAATATACGCTACAAGGGATATAAGAGAGATTCTGAGAAAATATTCTTTGATACCGGAAGATAACATGAACATAACCACAAGGTGGTGATCCGCAACGCTCAAGAGTAGAAGATCGAGAAAAATCATCCTCGCCTTGATCGATATCTCGCTCATACTGTTTTCCGGTGTTTTTTCGCTCTTCATAAGGTTTGGATTTGATTTCTCAAAGATCGCTAATTTTTTCCCATCTGTTCTCATCGAAGTTTTCATAATCAGTCTGATGTGTGCCATCAATGGGATGTACAACGTTGTATGGTCTTACGCTGGTTTCAAGGATCTTATGATCGTGTTCAGAGCCACTCTGAGTGGATACGTTGTATCGATCTTGTTTTTCTTCCTTCTTAGGGATATGACACTGCCCCGTTCTGTCGGTATATTGACATTCTTAGGCAGTTTGGTTCTGATATCAGGTAGCAGGATCTTCCTTTCATGGTGGAGAACGAGAAGAAGAATCAACGTGGGTGATTCCGGTAAAAGAATATTGATAATAGGTGCCAACGATGAGGGAATATCCATTATGGAGGAGATAGAGAGAAGGCCAGAGATAGGGAAAGTTGTTGGATTTTTGGACGATGTGGAAAAGAACATCGGTAGGAATATAAGGGGAAAGAAAGTTTTAGGATCATTCGAAGATGTGGAAAGAATATTGAATAAATTCAGAATTGATGAAGTGATAATTTCACTCCCAAATCACCCCTCTGCTGAGATAAGGAAAATCGTTGATAAGATCAAAGATCCATCTGTGAGCATAAAGATACTCCCCGGGATATACGAATTGACGGACAACCGATTGAAAATCAGTCAGTTGAGGGATTTGAGTATAGAGGATCTCGTGGGAAGACAGGCGGTCAGCGTGAACATGGAGGAGATAAGAAAGTTCATCGAAGGAAAGAAGATCTTAGTGACTGGTGCTGGGGGATCGATAGGATCGGAGATATGCCGACAGCTTGTGAGATTGAAACCGAAGGAATTGATCCTGCTCGGTAGGGGGGAGAACAGTATATATTCGATCTATGAGGAATTATCTGAAAATCACGTCATCGATGAAGAAACAAAATTGAGTAGGGTGATAGCGGATGTTTCGGATCAGAAAAGAATGAGAATGGTTTTCGAGAAATACGAACCGGATGTGGTTTTTCACGCTGCGGCACACAAACACGTCGATCTCATGGAGGAGAATCCCGTTGAAGCCTTCAAGGTCAACTCATTCGGGACGAAGGTGATGGCGGATCTGTCCATCGATTTCAACGTGGAAAGATTCGTGTTCATATCCACGGATAAGGCTGTCAAACCATCCTCAATCATGGGACTTTCGAAGAGGTTCGGTGAAATATACATAAGATCGGTGGGAAGAGACAGTGATACAAAATTTGGAATCGTTCGTTTCGGTAATGTCATAGGAAGCAGAGGTAGTGTTCTACTGAAATTCAAGAGGCAGATAGAAAAAGGTGGTCCGGTAACCATAACTGACCCAAGGATGAAGAGATTCTTCATGTCCATTCCAGAAGCTGTTGCTCTCGTCCTTCAGACTGTGGTGTTCGCGGAGAAAGGGGATCTATTCGTTCTCGATATGGGTGAATTGATTCCAATCGAGAAGATAGCAAGAGATATGATAATCCTCGCTGGATACGTTCCGGACAGGGATATAAAGATAGTTTACACTGGTATTAGGCCAGGTGAAAAGCTCACGGAGGAGTTGTTCCTTGAAGACGAGATTCCACAACCAACCTCCCATCCAAAAATAATGAGAGTGGAAGGAAATGAGATATATCCTGTAGAAGAGATAAGCAGAGTGATAGAGGTTCTTTTAGAACTGTCCTACAGGAATATGATCTGGGAGATACTGAAAATAACCGAGAAATACGTGCCAGACCACATGATAAACAAGGGGTGATTGGAATAAGATTCATCTTCGCATTCATTGCATCTTTTTTCATATCCTACTTCGGTAATTTTCTTCTCATTTTGATGTCTGATGGGAAGAAATTCATGGATCTTCCGAACAGAAGGAAGATTCACAACGGTAATATACCGCGAAGTGGAGGAATAGCGTTGTTCCTATCCATAATCATACCCACGATCATCGCAGGTGGCATTTCTCCTCTCATCTTCATCGCATCTTTCATGGTTTTCCTTCTCGGACTCGTGGATGATGCGATAAACTTGGATTTCAGGTCCAAATTCACCGTTCAATTCATCGCTGCAACTCTATGTGTCGTGGATGGATTGAAGATCGAGAAATTGGCAACATCATTCGGAAGCTTGGATCTTGGCTTCGCTGGGTTGGTTTTAACTTACCTGTGGATAATTGGGATGACAAACGCCATAAATCTCATAGATGGTTTGGATGGTTTAGCGATAAGCACCGTGCTGTTCTCCTCCGCATTTCTGAGTTTTACGCTCAACAATCCGTTGATACCTCTGGTGATCGTCGGTGCTTCCTTTGGGTTCTTGATACACAATTTCAATCCCGCGAAGATATTCATGGGGGATTCCGGAAGCATGTTTCTCGGTTTTTTCATGTCAATCGTGGTGCTGAAGTATTTCACCGATCTCGATGGGACATGGATAGTTGGAATGGGTGTTTTCATGGGTTACCCTGTCCTGGATACAACGTATGCCTTTTTCAGAAGGTTGCACGAGAGAAGAAATCCCTTCCTGCCTGACAGAAAGCATTTTCATCATCAACTGCTTGAGAAAGGGTTCTCACAGAAAGGGGTTCTCTTCAGGCTGATCCTTCTCTCCGTAATTTTCAACTTTCTCGGACTCTCCTTGAGGAGAGTCGATTCTGTTCTCCTCTTCCTGTATGTCTTCATATCCGGGATTTTCTACATCCATGTGAAAGGTCTCCCATTCAAGACCGAGCGAAGATTTTAAAGCTGTAAGGGCTACTTCCAACTGATCATCGGTGGGTTCTGCGGTGGTTAATTTTTGTAGCCATAGGCCCGGAAGAGCTATCGATCTTATGAATCTGTTGTCCAGATGTTTTGCCGTGAATCTCTGGAATTCGTAAGCTGACCCCGCTATGACTGGAATCAGAATGATCCTGCTCAACAGCCTTTCCCAGAAGTTCAACCTTCCAAATACACCGAGAAGTGCAAATATAACTATGGACACAACCACGGTGATCATCAGAAAGCTGGTTCCACATCTTGGATGCAAGGTGGGATATTTTCTCGCATTTTCGACTGTTAGATCCTCACCATTCTCGTAAGTGTAAACTGCTTTGTGTTCAGCTCCATGATATTGAAAAATCCTTTTGACATCCGGTATGAGACTTATTATCTTTATATACACAAGTAGAATGACCGCCCTTATGATACCTTCAACCAGTGAGAACAGAAAATCATTCTCTCTGGTGATTTTGAAGATGCTGGTCAGTAGTAGAGGAAGAATCGAGAATAACAAGATGGCGAGTCCAACCGCTAAGAAAAGGCTGAGGATGATGTCCTTTTTGCTCATCTCTCCCTCATCCGAAACCTCAGCGGAGAAGTTCAGAACCCTTATCCCAACGTTCAAAGAATCCCACAGCACCAAAATCCCACGGATGAAAGGGGTCTTCTTCCAGATACCGGTTGCGGTGAGTTTCGCAGGGTAATCCCGAACGACGATCTCACCATTTTTCTTTCTAACTGCCACGGATATCTTCTTCCCCTTCATCATGACTCCTTCTATCACAGCCTGTCCACCGACGTGCATCTTTTCATTTTCTCTCATTTACCTTTTTCACCTCTTCAACGATTTTTCTCGCGTTATCACCGGTCAGGATGATGGCGTAAAATCTGTAAGCCATCAAATCTTCCTGGGATTTCTTATCAAAAAAATATCTGTTCACTTTCTTCTTGAAAATTTCTTTCTCTCCATCCGTCATGTTGGATATCCTCTCCACGATTTCCATCAACCTTTTATCTTTCAAGCACGCATTCACTATTTCTCTCAGCTCTTCCTCGCCCATTCCTCTTTTCGCCCCTCTCCCTCCGGAAGATGATGAAACGGAAAAAGACTTTATACTTTTATACCATATTTTCTGATCTTGTAATATAGATTTCTCAAACTTATTCCAAGCCTTTTCGCTGCCCTTTCCCTGTGTCCCCCCACATCCTTGAGAACTTCCTCTATCATCCTCCTTTCAACTTCCATGATAACATCCTTCAACCTCGATTCCTTCGGCATCTCACCCATGAAGACACCGGCCTCATTTATGTTCATCAACGGAAGATGGTGTTTTTTTATCATCTTCTCATCGTGATCCATGTTTATCATGGCTCTCCCGATCGTGTTTTCGAGTTCCCTCACATTCCCAGGCCATTTGTACGTTTTTAAAATTCTCATGGCATCCGGTTCAATATCTTCCACTATCCTTCCAAATTCCTGATTCAACTTTTTTATTATTAGTCTGACCAAATCGTCGAAATCCTCCTTCCTTTCCCTCAGAGGGGGAAGGAATATCGGAACAACGTTCAATCTGTAGTATAAATCCGGTAAAAATTCACCATTCTCCATCATCTTCTCAAGATCCATGTTCGTGGCTGCTATTATTCTGACATCGATCTTTATTGGTTTGGTTCCCCCTATCCTGTATATTTCTCTGTCCTGTATGAATCTCAAAAATTTCGATTGTATCCCGAGTCCCATCTTTCCCACTTCATCGAGAAAGAGTGTTCCACCATTTGCCTCCTCTATCAAGCCTCTTTTACCACCACGTCTTGCTCCCGTGAACGCTCCTTCCTCGTAGCCGAAGAGTTCGGATTCCAGAATACTCTCAGGAAGAGCTGCACAATTAACACTGACGAAAGGTCCATTTGACCTATCGCTGGAGTTGTGAATGGCGTGTGCGAAAAGTTCTTTTCCCGTTCCGCTTTCTCCTCTCAGCAGAACCGTCGCTGGCGTCTTAGCAACTCTTTTTGCCTGCTCAAGTGCTATTCTCATCTTTCTGCTCTTTGCGACTATGTCATCGAATGTGTATTTTGCTTGAATTCTTCTCACAAGCCTTCTGGTTTCCTCAAGTTCACTTGCGAGTCTGATCATTTCGGATATGTCGTGTATTACCGCGACACTACCTCTGAAGATGCCGTTGACGAACAGCGGTGTGCAATTCACCAAAACTTCCCTTTTCATTGGGCCTACCTTCATCTTGACACCGTATATAGGTTTTCTCTCCTTCGCAACTTTCATGTGCACACTGTCACCTTCCGCTATGTCAACTGTCGCATATTTTCCTATGACTTCGGACGGAGAGAATCCCGTCAGTCTCGTATAAGCCTTGTTCACGAGGACAATTTTTCCTTCGGTATCTGCCACCGAGATCGCATCGTTCGTCGAATCTATTATCGCGGATAGAAGGGCATCTGTCTTACTCAGAACATCAACTTCCTTTTCTTTCCTGAATATCACCATGAACAAATCATCCTCTGGATTCAGAATTTCAACGTTGACCTCATCTGGTAAGTTGAAAACCTTTCTCAGATCCTTCACATCTATTTCCGAATCCAGAAGATTCTCCCATCCATCCTTCTCGCCGAATATATCCACCAATTTTCCACCCTTGATGATGAGAACAGTCATATTCCGATCTTCCCCTTCAAAAGATTCGAATCCATCTCCACAACGTGGATGAAAATCTCATCATCACTCTCACGTCTTCTTATGAGGAAATCTTCTCCATTCAGAATCAAAACCTCCGGTGGTTTGGGAAGGGAATTGTAATTACTCGACATCGAGAATCCGTAAGCTCCACAGTTCTTGACGAGTATCAAGCCACCAACTTTGGGTAGCTCAACTTCCAATTCCTTTCCAAGGAAATCACCGCTTTCACACAATGGCCCAACAACATCCGCCACCTCATGAATTCCGGTGCCATCGATGGTCGTTATCTCATGATGCGCATCGTAAAGTGCAGGTCTCAGCAAGAGATTCATACCACCATCCACCACGATGAATGTCTTTCGATTCTTCCTCTTGATTTCAACAACTCTGAGGAGAAGGTATCCGGCGTTTCCGACGATGAACCTCCCAAGTTCCAAAAGAAACTTTCCGGAAAATTCCTTCAAGATGGGAATAACCCTTTCCTTGTATTCGTCCAAATTCAGATGCTTCCCATCACCATAATCTATACCCCATCCACCACCGAGGTTGAAATATTCGAGATCGTATTTCAT
>QNAU01000021.1 GCA_003641545.1 Thermotoga sp. | reverse complement strand
GAGAAGATTTTTGGTTAGAGCTATTTGAGGAATTAAAGAAACGAGGACTTGGAGGGGTAGAGTTAGTAGTATCGGATGGACACAAGGGGATAAGATCAGCGGTGGAAAAGGATGAGGAAAATAGCTTATGGTGGGATATAGGGCATTTTACAGCAATTTCTTGACACAACCGGTGTATCTCGCAACCTCAGCCATATCTCGGAGAAGATAAGAAAAAGTACGATTCAGGTTTGCGGTTCTCCGAACCTTTGTGGTAGAATAATCCCAAGCGGAGAGGTGGCCGAGCGGCCTAAGGCGCTTGCCTGCTAAGCAAGTGTGGGGTTCTCCCCACCGAGGGTTCGAATCCCTCCCTCTCCGCCATTTTTGTTGATGTTGAAGCATCAAGGAAAGGGGCATCGATAATCATCGAAGGGATCAAAAGGGGGATTTTCCATTTCATATCCGGAGTCTTCATAGGGATGGCAAATTTGATACCCGGTGTCAGCGGTGGAACGATGGCTGTTATAACTGGAATCTACGAAGAACTAATATCTTCTATTTCGGATTTGATGAGATTCAAGGTTTCCAAGAAAAAATTGTTCTTTCTGATCATCGTTTCCCTCGGAATGGTGGTATCAATATTCTCCCTCTCTTCCCTGATGGACTATCTTCTGAAGAATCACGAGTTCCTAACTTACTCATTCTTCTTTGGCTTGATAATAGGAGCCATACCGAACATCACCAGGAAGATGAAGCGGGTGAAGGTGATATCATTCCTTCTTGGTTTGTTCCTCGTTTTGATACCGGGATTTCCCATCTGGAAGCATGCTCAATCCAATCCCGGATTTCCAACGATAATCCTCTCAGGCTACCTCGGTATTGGAGCTATGATCTTACCGGGATTCAGTGGTTCACTCCTCCTGCTGATACTCGGGACCTATGACAACCTCATATCAGCCATAAGTGAAATGGATGTGAAATTTCTTGCAATATTTTCACTGGGTATGATACTTGGACTTTTGTCCTTCGTGAAGATCATCGAATATGCGATGAAGAAATATCCGATGGGTACCAAAAGCTTCATTTTGGGATTGATAGTGGGATCCCTTTACATGGTGAATCCCTTCAAGTTTGGTGGAGACAATTTCAAATTGGATGATAAAACTTTCCTGTCATGTGTGGTCTTTATACTGCTGGGTGTGATGCTGATAATTTCGCTTGAGAAATTGGCAAATTCTCTCAGAAAGAGTAATTGAATCTGAGAACTATCGGCAAACCGATGAAATCGAGATTTCTTCCCGTTCCAACGGTGTAATTTCTCATCTCAACACCTGCACCGAGTGAGAGTGAAAAATCGTTGAATGAGTAGAATCCCTCAAGGGTGGTTCTAACCATCCATCCAAAATTACCGAAGAAATCCGGGGTGCTCAATCCACCACCAGCATTGACACCTATTCCAAAACCATCGAAAGCGTATTTGTAAGAAGCGACGACCATTATATCTAACGGCATGAAAGTGTTCGCGGTGCTGGTTCCATATATGGTCTGAATATCCGTTGACTGAATCGGAGCGTAGGCTATTCCAATTCTAGCACCTACAGTCAAATTATCCACAACCTCGTACCCGAACGTTACCCCACCTTCCACAAAGCTCAGGGAAACCGATGTCGCAACCGCGGTCCCATCCTGTGTCAACCCAGTTTTCAACCCGACGGAATAACCTATGTCTCCCGAAACCGTCATAGCCTGTGCAAAGTAGCCAACTGAAGCGAGTATGAAAACAAAAAGCACGAGGTAAATCTTCTTCATCTCTCTATACCCCCTTCTCTTCGCTTTCTCGATGAGGATTATAACATCGGAACTCCTGGGAATTCAACTCTATTCAGAATTTCAACCACGCTCTCCACTTCCTCGATAAAAATTCGATTTCTCCATCCTTTACTCCTTCGATGTTAAAATACCCTTGATGAATCCAACTGGAGGTTTGGAAGATGTACGAAATCTTCGTATTCGATCTCGATGGAACTTTGTTGAATTCAAGAAAGGAGATGACGGATCGAACCATCGAAGCTTTGAGGACTCTGGAAGATGCGGGGATCGGTGTCGTCATATGCACCGGTCGTTCCTTTTTGAGTTTCAAGCCTTTCATGGACGAATTGAATCCCAGTTTTCCGATCATACTTCAAAACGGTGCGGTCATATTATCAAAGGATGGGAGGATTTTGAGGCAGTCCATCCTGAGAAGTGACGTGGTGGAAAAACTGTTCGAACTGTTTGGACTGAAAGATTCCATCATCTTCACCTTCTCCAAAACCTCCCCGGATAGATTCACCGGCGGATTCTCAGATGAGAATCCGTTCATGAAGTATGTAGATTCGACACGAAAGCTCATGGAATTCGTCGATGATCCCAAGAACATTCTAAGGATGAACATCGAATTCATCGAGGTTGGAATCTTCAGGAAGAAATGGATGGGGGTGGAAATACTCGAGAAACTTAACTCCGCGAATCTGTCCGGGGAAGTTTCGCTGATAGTGAGTAATTTTCTGAGCGATACGGGATTCTTCGAAATCTTCGGCCCAGAAGTTTCAAAGGGAAGAGCTTTGAAATTTTTGGAAAAACACCTTGGCATTTCAACGAAAAAGATGGTGTTCATTGGTGATAATTACAACGATATCGATGCGATGAGAATAGCCGGATTATCCGTTGCGATGGGGAATTCACCGGATGAGGTGAAGAAAGTTGCAGATATGGTCGTACCTTCGTGTGATGAAGAAGGTGTGTCATATCTCGTGAGGGAGATGATGAGAGGAGGATTGAAATGATACCACTTTCAAGTCCATCCATAAGTGAGGATGACATTTCCGAAGTTCTCGATGTTCTCAAAAGTGGTCAGTTGAGTATGGGAAGAAAGACGGAAGAATTTGAGAGATCCATCGCCGGATTCACCGGGGTGAAACATGCGATCGCTGTGAACAGTGGAACAAGTGCACTTCACCTGATCCTTAGATCCGTTGGAATTGGAAGAGAAGATGTCGTCATAACCACATCCTTCAGTTTCATAGCTTCATCCAACTGCATAATCTTCGATGGTGGAATACCCATATTCGCAGATATAGATCCTGAAACGTTGAATCTATCCCCAGACTCGGTCAGGGAGCTCATCGACAGGATAGAGAAGGGTGAATACAGGTTGAACGGGTGTGCAATTCAAAGGAAGGATCTGAAGGCGATACTGGTGGTCGATGTATTTGGCCAGCCCGCTGATTGGGACGAATTCGAGCCACTGTCGAGGGATGAGAACCTGATACTGATAGAGGACTCGTGTGAAGCGATTGGAGCGGAATACAAGGGTAAAAAAGCGGGAAGTTTTGGAGTCGCTGGAGCTTTCGCATTCTATCCGAACAAGCAGATAACGACGGGTGAGGGAGGTGTGATCGTCACGAATGACGGTAAGATAGACGAACTCTGTAGAAGCATGAGGAATCAGGGGAGAAAGGTTAAATCCGAATGGCTCGAGCATGTTCGATTGGGATACAACTACAGGATGGATGAGATGTCCGCCGCCCTCGGTCTTTCCCAACTCAGAAGGATAGATGAGATACTCGAAAAAAGGGAGAGGGTCGCTCGAAGATACAACGAGATGTTGAGAGATGTGGATGGTGTCGAAACTCCGTTCATTTCACCGAAAACGACCAGGATGAGCTGGTTCGTTTATGTTCTCAAACTCGATGAAAATATAGACAGGGATAAGGTCATGGATTACATGGGAAATGAGGAAATCGAATCCATTCAGACCAGGGCTTACTTTCCAGCCATACATCTTCAGAAATTTTACAGAGAGGAGTTCGGTTATTCCGAGGGATTCTTACCGATAACCGAATCGATTTCGAAACGAACTCTCGCCTTACCTTTCTACACGGATCTGAAGGAGGAGGATCAGGAAAAAGTTGTGCATAAATTACGAAGGGCGATCGAACTGTTTGGAAGGTGAAAAAATTGGATCTACTTTTTGTTTCCATATCCTCATTTTTGACCGCAATTTCGATGCCGGGATTCGTTGGTGAGTTCTTCATCTGGTTCTCCCTCTGTTTCCTCTTGAAGGCACTACAGGAAAAAGGCATCCTTAAATCCATTCTCCTGAGTTATGTGTATGGATTGCTCCTTCTGATGATCACATGTTTCTGGCAGCTTCCAACGTTGGCCGTGGAGATCCCGAGGATTTTACACAGGTATGGAACCTTTGGGGGAATCGTCGCCTTCATCTTAGCGGCAACGGTTATCGGTGCCCCACCTTACATGATCTTCGGAATCCTGATGGGTGTCGGAAACAAAGTGATGAAGATGAAGGGAAGAAGATTCGAGGAAACTTTTCTCTATCCTTTCTTCGTCGCATCATCCTACACCTTCATGGAGTTCACGAGGGAATTGGGAACACTGAGTTTCACCGGTGCGAGGTTGTCCGATTCACTGTTCAGAAACGTTGGACTGATACAGATAGCCTCGATAACGGGAACCCTTGGATTGGTTTTTCTCATCGTTCTTGTGAATTCCGTGATCTTTTCGATGTGGGAAAGACATGGTAAAACGCGTGAAAAATTGATCAAGACCCTTGCCATGGTTGGATTCATCTACATGGTGAGTTCGTTCGTCTCGAACCTCATCCCACCGGATCGATTCTCCGATCCGGTCAGAATAGTAGCATTTCAAATGAACCTTACTCAGGAGGATAAATACAATTCCAGCATGGGCGAACAGGTGGAACGAGTTATCGATTCTATGGAAAGTGCGTATTCGAGCTTTGGAAACTTGCCCGATCTCTACGTATTTCCAGAAGCCGTTTTTTTCGACGATTTGAATTTCTACCGTGATCTTAAAGAAAAGCTGATCGAGGAAGTTAAAAAATGTGAAACTGCCATCGTGATAGGTGGCATAGTGAGAAAGAACGAGAATTACAATTCCGCCATATTTTTGAAAAATGGGGAATTCGATTATTACGCGAAGATAAAACTGACTCCGTTTGCCGAGATTCTTCCTCTACCTTTCATCCTCGGAAGATTTTCGTTCCTCAGGTTGCTCGGATATTATTCACCTGGAAAGAGATACAATGTCTTCAACCTTGGAAAAAGAAAATTTTCCGTTCAGATATGCTTTGAAAGTTTCTTTCCACAGGTCAGCAGAAAATTCGTGAAAAACGGTGCTCAGTTTCTCGTGATCATAACGAACGATGGGTGGTTCAGGTATTCCACCGCCCTCACACAGCATTTCTCGAAAGCTGTTTTCAGGGCGGTCGAAAATGGCAAATATGTCCTCCAAGTGGCGAACACGGGCATAACCGGTCTGGTGGATCCGCATGGAAGGATCCTGAAAACACTCGATCTCAATTCGAACGAGATGGGACTCTTCGAGGTGATGCCGAACGATAGGATCACCGTTTATACGAGATTCGGCGATTCACTCGTCGTGATTCCGTCCATCGTTATGATCCTAATCCCGTTGTTCGACCTTAGATTCAGAAGGAGGTGGAATCATGGTGATAAAAGCAAAATTCGTGTACACGCCTCACAGGATTCTCGTTGATCACGGCATCAGAATCGAAAATCACAGGATATCTTCTCTGGAAAGGATATCGAACATCAAGGAAAGGGCGTATTACTATCCTTTGATCGTTCCGGGGTTCATAGATCTTCACACCCATGGAATAGCTGGCTACGACACGATGAGTGTAAAAACGGACGATCTTGAGGCGATGGCGAAAGCCTATCTGGATCATGGCGTTACATCCTTTCTTCCAACCACGGTCAGTCACATTGGAGAAAAGATAATCGAGGTTGTGGACAAATTGGTGAGTTATATTTCAAAGGAAAAAAAGGGTGCATTCGCAAAGATAGTGGGAATCCATCTCGAGGGGCCTTATCTGAGCGTTGAAAAGAAGGGAGCACAGAATCCAAAATACATAAGAAAAATCGATGAAGAGGAGCTGAAGAAGTTTGTGGAAAGATCCAAGGGTTTCCTGAAGCTGATAACACTCGCACCGGAAGCTGTGAAACCAAAGAAAGCTGAAGAGATCATGAGGTATCTGAGAAAAAATGGGGTGAGGATCTCCTTGGGACATTCGAACGCGACCTTCGATGAAGCCATGAAGATGGTGGATTTTGGTGCGACTCATGCAACCCATGTTTTCAACGGGATGAGAGGATTCAACCACAGGGAACCCGGTGTCGTTGGAGCTGTCTTACTGGATGACAGAGTCACATGTGAAATCATAGCTGATCTCGTTCACCTGCATCCGATGACGTTGAGACTGATCTACAGACTCAAAGGACCGGAGAGAATCGTGGCTATATCGGATTCCATCAGCGCGACCGATCTGGAAGATGGAGAATACGAACTCGGTGGTCTCAAAGTCATGGTGAAGGATGGGGTCGCGAGACTCGAAGATGGTACACTGGCTGGAAGCATCCTGACACTTGATAGGGCGTTGAAGAACTTGGTGAAGGTCGTTGGAATACCTTTGATCGATGCACTGAAATTCATGACATCGAACCCAGCCAGAGAACTTGGACTGCATGATGTTGGTGAGATAAGGGTTGGAAATAGGGCCGATCTCGTCTGCTTGGATGAAAATCTCGATCTTCTCGACACTTTCGTGAATGGAATGAAGCGTTGAGGAGGGAGAAAATGAAGATATCCGAGCTGATGACGGAGATGAGGAATCCCAGATCCGAAAACTTGGACAGGATGAGCATCATGGAGATCCTGAGACTCATGAACGATGAGGATAGAAAGGTGGTCTCGGCGGTTGAAGAGGTTCTGACGGAGGTAGAAAAGGCTGTGAATCTCGTCGTTCAGACTTTGAAGGACGATGGAAGGGTGTTCTACATGGGAGCGGGAACGAGCGGAAGAATTGGTTTTCTGGATGCGGTTGAAATTCCCCCGACTTTCAGTTATCCGGAAGACAAATTCATACCGATCTTGGCGGGAGGCTTGGAAGCTCTGAGGAGGGCAGTTGAAAAGAGTGAAGACGATGAGAAGATGGCGATACGGGATCTCGAAGAACACGATTTCTCCAAAAATGATCTGTTGATAGGCATATCCGCGAGTGGAAGAACTCCATACGTTGTCTCCGGAATGAGATATGCGAAATCTTTGGGTGCGAGGACCATCTGCATCGTCAACAATCCCAACAGCGAGATGGAAAAGTTATCTGACGTTGCCATAGTTATTTTGACGGGACCGGAGATCATAACCGGATCCACGAGGTTGAAGGCGGGAACAGCCCAAAAGATGGTTCTCAACATGATAAGCACCGTGTCCATGGTGAAACTTGGAAAGGTTTATGGAAATCTCATGATAGATGTCAACCCAACAAACGAAAAATTGATAAAGAGGGCGGTTGAGGTGATAAAGATCATAACCGAGGTCGATGAAAAAACCGCCGTGGAATATTTGAAACGTGCGAATATGAATCCCAAAACCGCGGTTCTCATGATAAAGTGTGGTTTCGATTCTGAAAGGGCAAGAAAGATCCTGAATGAAAATGAAGACAACCTGAGAAAGGCACTCGAAAATTCTGGATGCTGATTCAGACGGTAACTTCCGTCTTCTCCTTCAACTTTTCATACTCCACCGACACCACGGTCGATATTCCATCGCTCATCGTTATACCATACAATTTGCTGGCTCCTTCCATGACGAGTTTGTTGTGCGTGACGATTATGAACTGAGTTCTCTTAGAGTAATTCAGCAGTGTCCTCTTCAACCTTTCCGCGTTGTAATCGTCCAGTGCCGCATCGACTTCGTCTAAGATGTAAAATGGACTCGGGTTTATATTGAGCAGTGAGAAAAGAAGAGCCAATCCAACGAGAGATTTCTCCCCTCCTGAGAGCAGATTCAACTTCTCCTCCCTCTTTCCCATCTTCTTTATGATTATCTCTATCCCCCCATCCAACGGATTATCCGAGTAATTCAACCTCATCTCACCCATCGCTCCCTCGAAGAGATCCGCCACCATCTTTGAGAAGTTTTCCGAGACCTTACCGAAGGTTTGTAAGAAGACTCTTTTGGCTTCTTCTTCCGTCTTCTCCATTATCTCGTTGAGCGATTTTATGGCTTTCAAAAGATCGTTCCTCTGTTCCCTCAATTCCCCGTATCTTCTTTCAACTTCCCTGTATTCCTCTATGGAATCGAGATCGACGTTGCCCAAGAACCTCAGCTTTCTTTCCAGATCGTCTATCCTCGTGGAAAGTTCATCTCTCTCAGTTTCGTCGAGTATCAAGTTGTCGTCCAACTCCTCGAGGGTTATGCCACTTTTTATTACCTCGTCGTACATGTTCTGATACTTCGCCTGTATCTCCTTCATCTCCAACTCCATGTTGTGAACGGTATCCCTCAGATTGTCCGCCTCGTTCTTCAGCTCCTCCAGTCTCTTCTCGAGCTTTTCCATGTCCCTTACCTTCTGTTCCTTACCCTCCCTGCGGAATTTCATCCCCTCAAACAGATCATCTATCTCCTTCTTGAGACTCCTCAACTCCGCATCCAACTCTTCAATCGATTCTCTTCTTTCATTCATCTTTCTGTCCAGTGATTCGATTTCATGTTTGATATCCTCCACGCGGATACTCCATCCTTCCAGATTGTTCCTCAATTCCTCAAGTTCCCTCAAGTAATTTTCCAGTTTCTCCTTCTCATTTTCTAATGCGAGGTTCAACTCCATTATCTCGCTTTCCAGTTCCTGAAGGATTCTCCTTCTCTCCTTGAGAGTGTCATCGAACTGCTGAACCCTCCTCTCCAGTTCCACGAGTTCAGAATCGATCTCCTCTTCTTCCCTTCCGATTCTTTCGAGTCTCCCACGATAACCTTCCATCTTCAGTTCGTAATCCTTCTTCAACTTGGTGAGATTCGATATCTCCTTCTTCATCTCCTCCATGTTCTTCCTGAGATCCTCCATCGTCCTTCTCACAGATTCGTTCTTCAAGAGTGAGTCTGCCAGCTCCTGATCGATCTTCTCTTTCTCCTCCCTCAACTTCTCTAACTTTCTTCCGAGTTTTTTCCTTTGATTCAACAATTCTTCAATTTCCTTCTCGAGTTTCTTCACATCATCCTCCATCCTTCTCATCTCACTCTTCTTCACGAGCATGGAATTACCATTCACAGAGTATCCTCCACTTATCGCTCCTCCCCTCTCGAGCAGATCCCCATCCAACGAAACCATCCTCATCCTGTATCCCATCTTCCTCAATCTCACCGCATCTTCTATCCTCTCCACCACGATCGAATCACCGAAGAGATAATCCACCACCTTCTGGAACTTCTCCTCCACTTTGACGAGATCCTTAGCATAACCCACGAATCCGGTCATCCCATCGATCCCATCATTTTTACGTTTTCTCCCACCACCTTCGTTCATCAGGTCCAGTGGGAGAAAAGCCACTCTACCAACTTTTCGCGTCTTCAAAAGTTCGAGAATGTTGACCGCATCCTCTCCACTTTCGACGACTATGTAATTCGATCTCGAACCGAGAAGGGCATCTATGGATTTCGAATATTTCTCATCCACCTCCATGATGTTGACCACGACATCTATGACACCGTCAACCTCACCATTTTCCTTCCACTCGAAGATCCTTCGCACGCTCTCGGAAAATCCGGAGTATTCCTCAAATTCCTTCCTCAAAACCTCGAGTTTCGAGATTCTTCTGTTCTTTTCATCCATGAGATCACGGAATTTCGAATTCAAAGAATCCATCATTCCCTTCATCTCCGATATCCTTGACTTCAATTCCATCGATTTCTCCTTGAGTTTCTCCTCCCTTTTCCCGACCTCCCTGCTCAGTTCTATCAATTCATCGAATTCTTTACCAAGTTCCTCATACCTCGAAATCTTGACCTTCAACTGCTCCTCAACCATCTTCATCCTGCTCTCCAAATCTTTCATCGTTTCGTCCAGCTTGAATCTTTCATTCTCAAGCTTCATCTTCTTTCTGGATAGAAGCTCCATCCTCTCCCTCATTCTCATCGCTTCCTTTTCCTTCTCGGAATACGCGGAGTAAATCTCATCTCTCTCGTTCCTCAACTTCACAAGTTCCGATTCGAGGTTTTCCATCTTTCCACGTATGCTTGAGACTATCATCTCAAGCTCCGATATTCTCTTCTCACCATCTTCCATGGACTTTTCGAGGGAGTTCAACTCCATGGTTCTGTTCAGATAGGCACTCTCCAACTCCTTCAACTCACTCGAATACCTGTTCCTCAGCTCCCTGAGAGAAGTTTCCCTGCTTCTGTAATCCTCGATGATCTTCGTCATCCTCTCTATTTCTTTATCCACCTCACCGAATTCCTCTCTCAGATTTGAAAGTTTGTTTTCGACATCAGCCATCTCCCTGAAAATTTCTTTGAGTTTGCTCTTGTTCAAATCCATCGAATTGCCGTAATCGAGGAGCTTTCGCCTGAGATAATTTATTCTATCCGAGAAGTATCTCTTCTTGAGTTTTCTCAATTCCTCGGAGTATTCTTTATACTTCTCAGCCCTCTTGGCTTTCAAGTAGAGTGATCTCATCTCCCTCTCCAACTCGGTCATCAGATCCTCGACCCTGTTCAGATTCACCCTAGTTTCCTCGATCTTCCTCAGTGTTTCCTTTTTTTTCATCCTGAATTTGGATATGTTCGCCGCCTCCTCCACGAGCATCCTGAGCTCCTCGGCGGAGGAATTGACGATCCTCTCAACCTGTCCCTGCGCTATTATCGAGTAAAACTCTTTTCCGACACCAGTTCCGGAAAACCTGTCTATGACATCCTTGAGACGAACATTCTCACCGTTTATCCTGTAGAAATTCTTACCATCCCTCGTCATCTCGCGTGATATCGTCATGAGATCCCCATTCTCCAATTCGAAGGTCAGGGCAACCATGGCTCTCGTGGCTGGAGGTAAAGTTGGAGATCCGGCGAAGAACACATCCTCCTTCTTCGGGGTTCTGAGATCCTTGTGCGAATGCGAACCAAAAGCCCACCTTATGGCATCGACGACGTTCGATTTTCCACTGCCGTTCGGTCCGACTATCGCGGTTATCCCTTCTGCCAGTCTTATCCTCGTGTACTTTCCGAAGGATTTG
>QNAU01000020.1 GCA_003641545.1 Thermotoga sp. | reverse complement strand
TTTAAGGATTACAGGTCCACATCTCAAGATCAAATGAGGTTCTTCGAGATCATCCATGAACTCCAAACGATATTTGTTGGCTTCACTCAATTCGAAGAGGTCGAAGGTGATCGCATGGACGGAAGATACCGGATGAAGGATGAAAGATGATAGAAGGAATGCAAGAAGGACGTGTAGTTTCATCTCACTTCTGCCTTCAGTATCTTCAACACATCCTCGTTCTTTATCCTTATCTTTCCAAGTTCCAGCTCCTTCAAAGCGATGATTATCGGGTGATTGATCCGTGTTTTTATCAAAGGTTTGGCGAATTCCTTGATCGCCTCAGCCCTTCTGGCAACCGCTACCGGAATGGCATATTTGTATGGTATCCTCTCGAGAAGCTTATCATAGTTGAGTTCGAGCTCATGTCCCTTGGATGCCATCTTTCCATCCCACCTTCCAGAAAATCATGGTGGAGGCGGCGGGAATCGAACCCGCGTCCGAAGAAGGATTCTCCCCGGCTTCTACGAGCGTAGCCCGTGTTTTAGAACCCCTTGAGAAGCTCCCACGGGCAGGATCTTCTCAAGGTCCCACCCTTCATCACTCCCATCGGTCGGGTGGAATCCCGATGGGATTTGGCCGGATCTCTGACGCCCTTTCCCCCACTCCGGCCAGATGGAGGAAGGACGGCTACCCGAATTCTATCAGGCAGCGAGAGCCATTTCAGGTTCGACGCTTGTTCTCTTTCCACCTTTTTTACGAGGAGGTGGAGACCTCGGCTCGCTTCCGGGGAGAATCTCATCCCCGTCGAATCCACATCGCCCCCGGATCCGTTGGTATTTGACTGGGAACGTCGAACCACAGTTCATTTTACCATAAATTCTCGATCCTTCCACAAATCTTTCCTCTCGATTCACAATGAAAAATTTCACTTTCATGATAGATTGTGATAGAATACTGTAAAAATCACCGGATCGTATGCGGGAATGAAATACAATCAATCTTCAAAAGGGGAGGTAGTAAATCTCATGGACGCGTTGAAAGTTTCATCTCAATCAAAACCAAATGCAGTTGCAGGTGCGCTTGCAGGTGTTATCAGAGAGAAAGGTAGAGCAGAACTTCAAGCCATCGGAGCTGGAGCGGTGAATCAAGCGGTCAAAGCCATAGCGATCGCCAGAGGTTACGTTGCACCAAGTGGTGTAGATCTCGTATGCATACCCGCTTTCACCGATGTTGAAATCGATGGAGAGGTAAGAACCGCCATCAAATTCATAGTAGAACCGAGATAAGGAACGAGTAAGCTCAGAGAGAGAAAAGTCTTCGTTGATATTCGAAATCCCGAAAAATTCTCGCCCGCACTGATGCGGGCATTTTATCATGCCAAAGGGAGGAAGGAAAAATTTGGGAAAGATAATTGAACTTCCCAACGATGTTGTGAGAAGAATAGCAGCGGGTGAGGTTATCACCAGACCGGTTTCCGTCGTGAAGGAACTTATGGAAAATTCCATCGATGCAGGTGCAAAGAGGGTGAGTGTCTCGATAGAGAACGGAGGAAAGTCAATCATAGACGTGGTGGATGATGGTGAAGGAATGGAAGAAGACGATCTGTTGATAGCGATAAAACCTCACACCACCAGCAAGATAAGGAACTTCGAGGATGTTTACAATCTTGAAAGTTTTGGATTCAGAGGGGAGGCACTTTCCTCGATCGTCGCAGTATCTGAAACGATCATAATCAGTAAGACGAGAGATTCGGATCTTGGAACGGAAATCAGCCTTAGGGCATCTGAGATCATCTCCATCAGGAAGGTTCCATTTCAAACTGGAACGAGGGTCATCGTGAAGAATCTTTTTTTCAATCTTCCAGCCAGAAGAAGATTTCTCAGCTCATCCGCGGTGGAAGGAAGGATGATCGGGGATCTGTTTCAAAAGTTCCTTCTGTCGTTGTTGGGTCATCATCTAATATTCATCAGGGATGGAGGGCAAATTTACAACGCCCCCCCGACTTCCGATCCACTCGAACGCATCCTGATGGTCTTCCCCGAACTGAACAGGAATGACATGGTGGAATTTGAAAATGAAATCAACGGATTCAAGGTGTGGGGATTCGCATCGCGAATTGGAAAGGGATTGAAAACAAAGGTGGGGCAGATATTTTTCGTGAACAGAAGATACGTCAGGGTTCCTCTCCTCTACAAAATCGTGGAAAAAGTTGTAAAGGATGTTCCTCTGGATTCCCAACCATACGTCATCCTGTATCTTCAGATACCGGGGAAATTCGTGGACATAAATATACATCCTCAGAAACTTGAGGTCGATTTTTCAAATCCGAATTTGATCAACGATTTGGTGTACAACTCGTTGATGAAGGTTTACAGATCTCAGAAATCCGTGGGTAAGATACAACTTGAATTTGATAAGTCCCGAGGAGAGAAAAAGGTATCGAGACCGGTTGAGGTTCATGAATTCACGTGGATGGGTGAAAAAAGGGAAGGATCGACCCGGAAAGTGGGGACGGTTCAAGTCGAGAACCTCAGATTCCTCGGCATGTTGGGTGGGAGATACGCCATCCTGGTATCTTTGGAATCCGAAGAGGAAAAACTCGTGATAGTGGATGTTCACGCGGGACATGAGAGAATCATATACGAGGAGTTGAAGGACCTCTCAAGGATTGGATCTCAGGTTCTGTCCTTTGAACTCACAGTCCATCTGGATGACACGAGGTTATCCGTTTTGAAGGAGAATCCAGAGATTCTGAAGAAATTTGGCTTTGAATACGAAATAGCTGGGAAGGATATGATTTTGAAAGCTATACCGAAAATCCTTCCAGTATCCTCCGTGGAACGAACGATCATCGAACTTCTGGATGAGCTCAAGCTGTTTGGGATGTTGAACGAGGATGAGATTCTGGATTCCATCAGGAGGAGAATCGCAAGGATTTCATGTTCACATGCCTTGAAAACACATGACAGAATGAGAGATAGGGATGTCATGGAGATAATGAAAAAGTTGGAAAAATACGGGGTGAAAACGTGTCCACATGGAAGACCAATAATAATGGAGCTGAGCATGAGGGATCTGGACAGAATGTTCGGAAGGATTTGAGAATTCCCGAATGGAAAAAAATTGCAGTGATAGGAAGCACTGGGAATCTCGGGAGGCAAACTTTGGATGTTTTGGAAAACCTTGGATTGAGGGATTCTGTCGTTCTACTTTCGGGTGGTTCGAATTTCACCATTCTCCGTGAAGAGGCGAGAAAATTCGAACGCGCGGAACTGCATCTGTTCGATCCAAAAGCTGGGGAAGAACTCGAGAGAATGCTTGGGAGAAGAGTTTTCAAAGGTCTGAAGGATTTGGAACTCCTTCTGGAGGATCTGAAACCTGACCTTGTTTTCGTGGAGATCTCGGGATTGAAGAGCTTGAAAGTCGTTTTGAAGTCGCTCGAAATTTCCAAGAGAGTCGCTTTAGCTTCAAAGGAATCGCTCGTCGTTGGTGGAAAATTCGTTCTGGAGAAATACAAGAGGATGAGGGATACGGAGCTGATCCCAGTCGATAGCGAACACAGCGCCATCTTCCAACTGTTACTTGGAGAGAAAAAGGAGAATCTGGATGAAATAGTTCTCACCGCTTCTGGAGGCGCGTTGAGGGACTGGGACCTGACGAGGATGAAGGATGCCAGAATAGATGATGTTTTGAAACACCCAGTCTGGAAGATGGGGAAAAAGATAACGGTTGATTCAGCAACGATGGTCAACAAGGTGATGGAAATTGTGGAAGCCCATTATCTTTTTGAGATTCCCTTTGAAAGGATACGTGCCCTTCTTCACAGAGAAGGTTTGATCCACTCCATGGTGAAATTCACGGATGGGATATGGAAGATACATTTTGGATTTCCGAACATGAAAAAACCCATAGCTTTCTCCATAACCTATCCATACAGATTGAGGACGGATGAAAAGTTCATCGATCCTTTGAAGCTTTTGAACATAAGCCTTGAAGAAATCGATAGGAACAGGTATCCAATATTCGATCTCTTCGATCGCATGTTGAATCTTCCTTCCAGTTCCTTCATCGTGTTCAACGTGGCAGATGAGATAGCGGTCCGTGAATTTCTGAATGGAAGGATTCCATTCTCGGCGATAAGCGTTATAATTTCGAATACCGTTCTGAGATTCGATCATTTTGAACCGAGGGATCTGAAGGATGTCCATGAAATAGATGGAGTGGGAAGAAGAATGGCGGAGGAAGAGGTGGAGAAATGGGTGTAATCTATTTTTTCATCATAATAACCACACTCGTATTCGTGCACGAACTGGGCCATTTCATATTCGCAAGGATCTTCGGGGTTCAAGTTCTGGAATTCGCGATAGGTATAGGACCGATGATCTTCGGTTTCAGAAAGGGTGGGGTTCTATACAGGTTCAACATATTTCCAATAGGAGGATACGTTCGTCTCGCCGGAGAGGATCCACACGGTGAGGAGAATCTCCCGGAGGATAGACTCTTCTACAGAAAACCTCCGTGGCAGAAAATCATGATATCATCGGCTGGACCATTGTTCTCCATACTCGCTGGATATCTCGCTTTCATATTCGCAGTCGCGGTGTGGGGTTATTCTCCCGTCGTCGTTGACAGGGTGGAAGATGGTTCTCCCGCGTTCAGGGCGGGGATAAAAAGAGACGATATCATACTCGATGTGAACGGGAAGAGGATATTTGAAATCTCGGATTTCGTTGAGATGGTCAGGAAAAACGATGAGCTCAGGGTTGGAATTTTGAGAAACGGGAGAAGGATGGAACTGAACGTGAAACCAGCTCTTATACCGGCGGAGGTGGAATTGGTCGTCGAGGGAAAGGGGGAAATCCCATCTGGAAAACTCATCGGTGTGAACGATTTGCCACTGGATACCAACGGGGATGAAATATACAAAGTCTTATCATCCCTTGTCGATCAAAAGGTCTCTCTGAAATTTGAGAATGGAGAGATAGAAGGTGTTCTGAGAAGGGTCGATTTCACACCTCCGAGGAAAGCGGTGGGAATATATTTCAGGATCCTTTCTCCCGTGATCCAGAAATCATCCGAGCCTTTCAAAAGTGGGGATAGGGTCATCAAGATAGGCCCTTGGGATGTGAAAGATGGTGTCGATCTTTCCAGGATATTCACGTTGTTCTCCTGTGACGTGGATGAGGGATTCATCTTGAGGTTGAGCGGGGGGAAAGTCTATTATTCCATGGTTTTAGAAACGGATAGAAAATACAGCGTGGAAGTTCTGAGGAACGGTGAAAAATTGGTGTTAGATTTCGATTACAAAACCTTAAAGAGGTATCTTACCAAGGAACTTCTTTTCTCAACGGGTATCGATAGAATGAAGCCCGGATTGTTCAGATCGTTGATTGTTGGTGTCGCCATGACGAACAACTTCTTGGGGAAGATGGGAAGAATACTCGGATCACTCATAACGGGTAGGACGGGTTTGAACAATTTTGTAGGTCCCGTGGGGTTGGTCAGCGTGATAGGTAACGTCGCACGCTACGGTGTGGAACCTTTGGTGATGCTAACCGCAATAATAACGCTGAATCTTGGTTTGATAAATCTGTTTCCGTTACCAGCTTTAGATGGGGGAAGGATAGCCTTCGCTTTCGTCGAGCTTGTAACCCGTAGAAGGTTGAACCCCCAAGTGGAAAATTACATCCACATGATCGGTTTTATCCTTTTGATGGCTTTCATGGTTTACGTGACATATGTTGATATATTGAGAACGGTGGGAAGATGAGGGAAAGAAGGAAGGTAAAGGTTGGTAAGTTATACATTGGCGGGGATGAAAGAATAACAGTTCAAACCATGACGAAGACAGATTCACATGATTTTGAAGCAACTGTGAAACAGGTTCTCGAGCTGGAGAGATATTCGGCTGACATCATCAGAGTATCGATACCGGATGAGGAGAGTGTCGAGGTCATAAGAAGGATAAAGGAAAGAACGGATGTTCCCATAGTTGCGGATGTGCACTATGACTACAGGATCGCGATAGAATCCGTAAAAGCCGGAGTCGATAAGGTCAGGATAAATCCGGGGAACATAGGGGAGAGATGGAAGGTCGAGGAGATAGCGAAGGTGGCGAAAGATCACGGTGTTCCCATAAGGGTTGGGGCGAATAGTGGATCGTTGAAGAGGAAGATGGTGGAAAAGTATGGTTATTCTTCACTTGCACTCGTTGAGAGTGCACTTGAAGAGGTGCGGATACTCGAATCCGTGGGTTTCGAAGACATAGTGGTCGCGGTAAAATCGAGTGATGTGAAGATGATGATAGAAGCCAACGAGATAGTTGCGGGCATGGTGGATTATCCAATACATGTGGGTTTGACGGAAGCGGGACCTGGAATCCTTGGGATGGTGAAATCTTCCATCGGTATAGGAAGATTGTTGATGGAAGGCATAGGCGATACCATAAGGGTATCGCTTTCAGATGATCCCAAACAGGAGATAATTACAGGGAGGATGATTCTGAGATCACTCGGTCTCGATGAGGGAGTGGAAATAATCTCTTGCCCAACTTGTTCACGATCAGAGTTGGATGTGAGGAAACTGGCGCATTTTATATTCGAAAAGACGATTCATTTGAGAAGAAAGTTGAAGATATCCATAATGGGATGCATGGTGAACGGCATCGGTGAGGCACGCAAAACTGATATCGGTGTGGTGGGTGTGAAGGATGGGTTCCTGCTGTACAGAGAGGGAGAATGCGTTGGAAAATTTGACAAGAAAAGGATCGAGGGGATTCTTCTTGAAACGATAGATGATGTCATGGGATCCCTTAGATGAGATTCAAAAACAAGGTCAAGGGAGGGATTCGAATGGGTAAATGGAAGATACCACCTGATGGTGGACACATGGAAAAACCGAGTGGTGTGTATTATCAGACGATGACGATGAAGGAGATCGGGGAGAGGTTGAAAAAGTGCGATCTTATAATAATTCCAGTTGGTAGCACCGAGAATCACGGACCGAACGCTCCGACCGGTGAGGATACCTTCTTGGTGACGAGGATGGCTGAACAGGTTGCACTGGCGACGGGATGCACCGTCGCGGAACCGATATGGTATGGATTCCATCCCTACCATCACATCGGGATGCCTGGAACGGTCCCGGTGAAGGATGAAGCCTTCATCGATTATCTCGTCAGTGTCATAGCGGGATTTTGGAACACAGGATTCAGGAAACAGATACTCTTGAACGGACATGGTCAGGAATTCGTCATACCGGTCGCGATACACAAGTTTGCCAAGATCTTTCAAGTTCCGGCGATAATAATAAATCTCAACTGGTATCATGCCATCCAGGACAAGTTCAAGACCAAGGAAGAAGGAGGCCCATACGAAACGCATTTCATCCATGCGGATGAGGTCGAAAGCTCCTGGTCGTTGGCGCTGTTCCCTGAGTTCATGCATCAGGAATGGGCTGTTGACACGGAGCCGAAGGGATTCCTCCCCGATGGACACGTCGATAAAGCTGGTAACCTTCTCCACAGACCGATAGCATGGTATGGACACGTTGGTTGTGGCCCAATAGAGGTTTCCGCGTATCCTGAAGGAGTGGTTGGGAAGGCAACCTTAGCTTCGGCAGATAAAGCCAAAGAAGGTGTGGAAGCACTTCTGGATTACCTCGAAAAGTTAGTGAAGGATATAATGAATAGGTTCCCACCGGGGAAACTTCCACCCATAGAGATGATGACACAGAAGAACAAGGAAGAAGTGGAGGCAGTTCTCAAAGGACCCCTTGCAGAGGGAGGAAAGAGCATATACACCATAGGTTCATTCTGGTGATGACATGAGGGAGATATCGTATCTTCTGGTTGATCTCGATGGAACCCTGATAGATGTGGATGAAGGAAGCTTCGTGGCAGAATATTTTGGAAAGCTCGTCGATTTTTTCAAGGATGATTTCGATGGCATTGATCTGGTGAAAACCGTGATGAGAACTGTTGAAGAAATATCGAAAAATCCGGATGGTGTTACCAGCAATTACGACAGATTCATGAGGGAATTTTCCAAAAGGGTTGGTGTTGATGCTCGAAGCATTGGGGAAAAATTCGAGGACTTTTACAGGAGAGTCTTTCCATCCCTCAGGGTTCTCGTCAAACCGAGGAAAAAAGTGGTGGAAAAGTTGAGGGTTTACAGAAAATTTGGGGTTGGGTTGGTCCTCGCGACCAACCCAATTTTCCCAAAGGTGGCAGTTCTCGAGAGGTTGAGTTGGTCAGGTATGAAGCCGGATGAATTCGTTCTCATAACCTACATGGAGAATTCCAAATACTGCAAACCCGATTGCAGATATTTTCTCGAGATATGTGAGAAGGTTGGCACAACGCCGGATCAGTGCGTCATGGTTGGAAATGATGAACTTTACGATGGGGCGTGTAAGAAGATCGGAATGGAATACATCGATGTCGATGATTTTCTGGGGGAAGGGGAATGATGGATGATTCTGGTGATCGGTGGAATCAATCTCGATCTTCTCGCAAAATCGAAAAAATTCGAACGAGGTGTTTCCAATCCATCGAGAATAAGGATCGGAGTGGGGGGAGTTGGATACAACATATCGAAAGCCATAGGTGATGATGCTTTTTTCGTCTATCCCATAGCGGATGATGATGTGGGTTATCTCATAAGAAGAAGAATCGAGGTCAATGGGAAGCCAATCGTGTTGAAGAATTCGAGGAGTGGTTTGTACATCTCACTCGTGCAAGATGGTGAAATCCTGTATTCCGCGGTGGACAACCCGTCAGCCGAGATGGTGAATGCTGAAGAAATCCTGAGGGTTGTCGAGGATCTGAACATAGCGTATGAAGATGTCGTGATCGACACCAACTTTCTTCCGAACACACTCGAAAGGTTGATATCGCACTTCAAAATCAAAGGTAAGAGGGTGTTCTTGGATGCGGTGTCCCCCGCGAAACTTGAAAGATCCATGAAGATTTTGAACCTTGTGGATGCGATACATGTGAATGGAGACGAGTTCAAGCGTTTGTGTAGATTTTTGAACCTCTCCGATCTCACCGGAGGATATGACGTTCTTCTCAGTATCGTGGCGGAAAAATTTGGATTCGATATCCTCCTTCTCTCGCTTGGAGATGAAGGTGTGTGGGTGAAATATGATGAAACCGTGGAATTCGTCGATGTGAAGCCGATGGATGTTGAGGACACGACAGGTGCGGGAGATTACCTCTTCGGAAGGTTCATATATCATCTTTCGACTGGGTTGCAGGTGATGGAAGCATTGGAGAAAGCGGTTGAAGAATGTGAGAAATATTTAAAAATGAGAATCATATCACATGATGATCCTCAGATTCCTCCTCCGTTTCGATGACTTTCCTTTTCCTTCTTCTCAATTTTATGATCTTTGCGAAGAATGCCAGAATGAATACGAAAGTCATGATGTACAGCAGAATGTTCGGATTCAACAGGAAGAGAAGAGTTTGTTTCAACCTGAATTTCACGTAGAAATCCTCGATACTCTCACTTAGAATCATCGAGAGGGCGGTTTCCCAATCTCCGCATTCTTCCACCTTCCTGAGTAACCATTTGAACCTTCCAAAAATATTGATCTTCTCATCCAAGTGAATCATGAAGAGATGGACTATCCTGTAGTATTCCCCAAGTTCCTCTGGATATTCGTTCATCCGAATCGGATCCATCCTCCACATCGCGAACATAGTTTCCAAGGATGGAAGATCGTTCCTCGCCATCTGATTTTCCCACATCATCGCGAGACCTTCGATTATCCAAAGGGGAGTGCGTATTCCCGTCCTCCGTTCCCATTCGAAGTTGTATAGGTGCATCAACTCGTGCCTGATGGTGCTTCTGTAATCGATGAACTCCGGGTTCACAAGGATGGTGTAATTTCCAGCCTCACCGATGCATTCTCCTCTGTGTTCAAAGTGAACGATTCTCAATTTCAGAATGGCGTTGGCTTTGAACCCCCAGAGTGCCTCAAGTTTTTCATCCTCCTCTTTCACCATGGATTTCAGAGCGTATCTGAGATTTCCTTCGATCCCATCCATATCGAGTATCACGGGAAAGATTTTCGAGAAGATAAGAAGGGATGAAATCAAGATCGGGAGGAATCTGATGATCTCTCTCCCTCCATACTCGCGTGTTTCACGAAGGCACGAAAGAGTTTGAAATGATCCTCGTATTTTTCGAACATTCTTTCGGGATGCCACTGAACACCCACGATGAACGGATGATCGGTATGCTCCACTCCTTCTATTATTCCATCTTTCGACACCGCATTCACTTTCAAACCTTCCCCCAGATCCTTCACCGCCTGATGATGCGTGCTGTTCACCCACACCCTTCTTTTTCCCAATATATCGCCGAGCAAGGTCTTTTCGATTATCTCCACCTCGTGCACGGGATACCATCCCGGTATCTGCAATCCGTTCTCATCGTACCATCTGTGTTTCACGTTCGTCATCTTCGATATCTCCTGATGTAGACTGCCTCCGAGTGCAACGTTCAAGATCTGTATTCCTCTACATATGGCAAATATGGGTTTCTCTTTTTCCAGAAAGATTCTCACGAGTCTCATCTCCAATTCATCCCTGCCTGGTTCTATGGATAGATCTTCAAAAACATCGGAACCGTAATGCTTGGGATCGGTGTCTCCTCCTCCACTCAGCAGAAGTCCGTCCAAAAGGTTGGCTATGTCGTCCAGAATATCTAAATCCAATCTTGCAGGTATGATGTATGGAATCCCCCCAGCTTTTTCCACCGCTTTGACGTAATATTCACTCAAACTGAAGATTTTCTTTCTCCATGAATATGATGAGGTTATACCTATCCTTGGTCTCATTCATTCCTCCTCCTTGAGAAATTTGAGAACCTTCCTCACTATGAATCTTCTCATCAGAAAGGATGAAAGATGCCCCGTGGGTATCAGGAGTTCTCTAACATTGGGCAATCTGTTTTTCAGATCGAGCGATGATTTCCTCGGGATGAATATATCGAAGAGAGCGGTTATCATCAGAATCGGTATCTCAACGAATTTTGCAAAGGTGGATGGATCGTACTCAAAGCACTTCATGAAGGCTGGTATCCTGCCAACATCATCCACATTCTTCAGGGATCTGACGTACTTCTCATAGTATTTCTCATGTATCATCCTGCATTTTTCGTGACTGCATCCATCGGAATCACTCTCGTATTTTATCCTCAGAATCTTCGTTGCGACACTTTCCCAAGTTATGTATTGGAAATTCCCACCTGTGACCACGAGAATCCCTCTGTCTATCGAATTTATCTTCGCCATCGTTATGACCGCTATCATTCCTCCAAAGCTGATACCCATCAAAGCCAGTTTTCCTGAGTCTTTCTTCAGTATTTTACTCACCTTCACAACATCTTCGACCGCATTCATGAATCTCTGTTTCAGTGTATCGTTATCGACATCGAGAAAAGCTTCACCACTTTTCATGGAAGTTGGTGTCCTCTCGTAATGGTATGGAAGGATCATGTATGCCGATCTGATCCCAAAGTTCGAGAATTTTTCACAAAACCATTCTAAATAATTCAGT
>QNAU01000019.1 GCA_003641545.1 Thermotoga sp. | reverse complement strand
AGATCGAATCCACGGGAATACGATGAATGGGTGAAAAGGTCGAGAAAACTTGCGAGAATTTATTCACCCGAGGAAACGTTGAAAAGATGGGAAAAATTGTATCTGGACCTTCTATGAATCTCATCATGGTATCATAAGGTCGACAAGGTGGATATCGGTGGGAGGCTCGAGATGACGGTAGTTGAGAGAAGGAGAAGGATCCTTGAGATTCTGAAAGCCAAGAAGAAGATGAGCATAGGTGAACTGTCGAAAATTTTGGGAACATCCGAGATAACCGTCAGAAGGGATATAAAGGTTTTGGAACATGAGGGCAAAGTCATACGCAGTAGGGGTATCGTGTTCCTCCCGGATCTCTCCGAATATGAACTCTCCTTCATGGAGAGGGAAAAAGAAAACGTCAAGCTGAAGGTGAGCATAGCGAGGGAAGCGATGAATTTCATAAAGGATGGAATGCTGATAGGTCTGGATGCTGGGACGACCACCCTTCAAATAGCGAGACAGATCGTGGAGAGGAAGATCAGCGTCACCGTTGTCACTCCATGTTTACCCATACTTCAGCTCATGTCCCGCTCGGAAAGATCTGATGTCATACTCATAGGGGGAAAGTACGATGTGAAGAATCTGTCATTCGTCGGTCCGGTGACGAACAGGGCTTTGAACATGTTCCGATTCGATCTATGTTTCATAGGTGCAAGCGCCGTGATACCCGAAAGGGGATTCTTCACCTCGGATCTCGAAGGAGCGGAAGTCGTGAGACAACTCGCGAGAAACAGTTCAAAGATAATCGGAGTCGTGGACAGCTCAAAATTCAGAAGATCCGCTCAGTATCTATCCGTCGATATCACCGATATCGACATTCTGATAACCGACGATGGTGTGAGTGAAACCTTCCTTAAGAAGATTCCTCAAAAAGTTAGGATCATATTGTCCCACCGCTGAGTTTTAACACTTCTTCATGTGATCTTTTCACATATTTTCATTATTTATCAATTGGCGGAAGTATGCTAAAATACTAATACAGATTGCTACTAATCATCGATTTTTTTAGAATGGTATTGATAATATCTGATAAATATCATATAATATTATCAAAAATTTTCAGGAGGTTCCGATGGGTGGGTTGGATCGATGAAGTCGCACCAAGATTCTTCGTCTTCGGTTTTGGATGGAACCAACCCAACGGGGCGTTGGGAAAAGAGATACATGAATTCATAAGATACGGTATCTCTGGGGTAGATCTTTTTCCGAGGAACCTATCCGATCCCGTGCAGTTGTGGGTGGAACTGAATCATCTGGTGAATTTCGCTGGAAGAAAACTGATAATCGCGACGGATCAGGAGGGAGGTGGATTCTCCTCCCTCAAGTATGGATTCACAGTTGGTGTTCCTCCAATGGCTCTCAGGGCTGGAAATGATCCCGAACTTGCGAGAAGGCAGGGAGAAATATTCTCTAAGGAACTTTCAACCGTCGGTGTAAACACCATCTTTGCACCCGTTCTTGACGTGAACACATCGATCGAAAATCCCATAATAGGTATTCGGTCCTTCTCGGATGATCCCGATGATGTTATCCTCTACGCGGAGAAATTCATGGAAGGATTGAAAAAGCACAATTTGAAAGTGTGCGTGAAGCATTTTCCCGGTCATGGTCCAACCAGTGAGGACAGCCATGAAGATCTACCCATCGTGAGGCTCTTGGAGGAAGAATACCGTGCGATACATTTGAAACCATTCAACCAGATCATCAAGAACGATCTGGTGGACATGGTCATGACGGCGCACGTTCTCTATCCCAGCGTTGATGACAAACCAGGTACCATCTCGAAGAGGTTCATAACCACGATCCTGAGGGAGGAGATTGGGTTCGACGGTTTGGTCATAAGCGATTGTCTCGAGATGAGGGCAATGAAAGAACATTACGGAATTGAAAAAGCGACAGTCGAAGCATTCAACGCTGGAGTGGATCTGATACTCATAAGCCATTCCCCGGATGATCAGAGGAAGAGCATGTCTGCCCTCAAAGATGCGATGGAATCTGGTTTCATACCGAAGTGGAAGATCGAGAAAAGTCTCGAGAGGTTGGAGAGATTTCTGAACGATCTTCCCGAATTCCCGGAGGATGTTGAAAAGATACTGGATTTTTCGAAGGATAAGGATTTCGAGAACTTAGCCTCTTCAAAATCCGTATTCGTTCTCGAGAGGAAAAGGGTCCTTCCGTTGAAACCGGATAGATCCGTGATCATCCTGTATTCGAAATCCGATGAAGAGAAAGCCGAATTTTTCGTCGAGAGACTGAAGACCAAGGTTGTCAGAATTGAAAGGATGGATGTGGATGAAGACGACACGAAGATTTTGGAAACCTGCTCGAATTTCGACACGATCATCTTACTGACCCGTTCAAAATCCAAATCCTCGATCGAAATTCTTCGCATGAAAAATATTTTGAAATCGATCGGGAAAGAATCGATTCACATCTCCCTCTTCAACCCATACGACATGATCTTGCTCGACTTCACCACGGTGAGTATCGCATCGTTCGGTTCGGAGGAACATCAACTTGAGGCAGTCGCTAAGGCTCTCCTGGATGGGAGGTATCCCAACTCCGTTCTTCCTTTGAGATGGAGCGTGCGAGGTGATCGATGTGATGGAGAAATACCATGAAGCGGTTGATCGTATCCTGAAGGAAATCATGACACAGGAAGGGGAAAAAATCAAAAACCTTGCGAATAGGATCTATCATTCCTTCAAATCCGATGGGTTGATTTACGCCTTTGGAACGGGACATTCCCACATGCTCGTGGAGGAGCTGTTCTACAGAGCTGGTGGACTCGTTCCCGTTTATCCCGTTCTTGTGAGTTCTCTCATGCTTCACGAAGGGGCAGTCAGAAGTTCGAGGTTGGAGAAACTCGATGGATACGGAGAGATAATAGCGGAGTCGTTGGATTTGAAACCGAACGATGTGGTCATGATATTTTCAAATTCAGGTGTCAACTCCGTTCCAGTGGAATTTGCGATGGTTGCGAAACGCATGGGCACACACGTTACTGCGATAACATCATTCGATCATGCAAACATGGTCGGAGCGAGGAACAGGTTTGGAAAGAAACTCCACGAAATCGTGGATCTCGCCATCGACAACCACGTCCCATACGGTGATGCGGTTTTGGAGATCAACGGGATGAAAGTCGCACCACTATCCAGCATCTCGGGGATATTCATTCTGAACTGTTTGGTTTCGGAGATAGCGGATCTGTTTGCAAAATCAGGTGAAACTCCGCCCGTTTTCGTGAGCTCGAACGTTGAAGGTGGGGACAAGATGAACAAAAAGTTCATCGAAAAGTATTCCAAGCTCATCCCATCGTTATGAATAATTCAAGGGAGGTGTCTTCGTATGCGGAGGTTCTTGGTGTTCAACCTGATTCTTCTCATGATCGTGTCGATCAGTTTCTCAGTTTCAAAGGTTTTCACCGGTGAACAGATACTCAAACTCGGAACGGTCCTTGCGAACACCATAGAAGAATTGGGAAAAAAGCTCCCGGATGAGATAACCGTGCCTGGAACGAAGGAGAAAGTGTCGATGGAAGAAGCCCTGTATCTCATGACGAAATGGCTCGCACTGTATGGTGAAAATGGCAAAAAGGTTGGAGTAATCCCGAAGGAAGTTCAACTTGTGGAGTTGAAAAAACCAGAGAAGATGATCATGGGAGCTCAAGGTGGGAAGATCTGGTGGGACGACATATACAAACTCACCAAGGAATTGGTTGAGGAGTTCGAGAAAAATCCGGGGATACCACCTCAGATAAAGATTCTGAACGACAGAAAAGAAGATGTGATAACTGCAGACGTCTTGATCTACCTCCTCGCGAGAACGATCAGATGGGTGGACAACAACAAACGTATGCCAAATTACGCTTCCATAAGACCCGTCGTTCCTCCTCCAAGTTGGCCACCTGTGGAAAAACCTGAAGTCAAAATTGAAAAGGTTCCAGCCAAACCGGGGGAAATAAGAGGTATATGGGTTTGGTACGACACACTCGGAAAGGTCGGCGTGGAAAAGGCAATGAAGGAGATACACGATCTTGGATTCACCGATGTCTTCCTGCTCGTGAAGGGAATTTCGGGAAAGGTGTGTTGGGAGTCACCAAGTGCTTTGGGGTTCTGGGAGGACACTTCCATACTCAGAAGAGCGGTAAAATCCGCCCATGAATACGGCATGAAGCTTCACGCGTGGTTCGTCGTTTCAAAGGACAAAACTTATTTGGCGTTGTATCCGGAATCCGGTATGTATGGAATACCACTCGAGGAAGGTATGGATTTCAGAAGAGCCAAGAGCACAATTGACTTTGCGGTTGATTCTGCGTACAGAAGATATGTCGAGGATCTCATGAAACAGGTCCTCCTGAGATACGATGTGGATGGAATACATCTCGATTACATAAGGTATCCAACGGGAGCTTGGGGATGGGGACCATACCAGATAGGAAGAGCATGGATGGAAGGATTGGATCTCGACTTTCTACTCAAGACAGCGATAGAAACGTGGGGAAACAAAGGAGATGGAAAGAAATTCATAGAGATGTACAAGGAATTCAGGTATTACGACATAAACGCTTGGGTTCAGATGAGGATGGATGACGTCAGAAACTTCGTGAAGGAAATCCACGATGCGGTCAAATCCGTGAAACCGGATGTGATACTCAGCGCCGCTCTCATGCCAGAGGGTGGAGACACCGATCCGAATGCCAACGCCTTCGCGATGGTTCATTACGGTCAGAGATACTCCGATTTTGGAGAATTCTGCCAGTTCCTCATCCCGATGACATACCATCTGGAGTTCGGAAAGAAAGCACAGTGGATAATAGACGTTTACAAGGGAACGAAAGAAGTGGTGCCACCCGAGGTGAAGATACTCATGGGTGTTCAGGGATACGATATATCACCGATCGAGCTTCAAAAGGCTATATACGCATCGAGACAGGCTGGTGCGGATGGATTCGTCGTCTTCAGATACGGTTCTTTGAACGATGAGTTGAAAAAAGCCATCCTCGAAGCTATCAAATGATGAAGGGGGTGTGATTCATGAGAAGAATAATCTTGGTGTTTGTCATCTTCCTTTTGGCTATAACCGCACTTCAGGCGAAACAGATAACCTTCTGGTTCGCCGGTGGAGATCCGAAGACGGATCTTCCACTCGTCAAAAAATACATCGAGGAATTCGAAAAAGCGACAGGGATAAAGGTAAAATTCGTCGTCATACCGTGGGCGGAGGATCCTCACACGAAGATACAGGTGGCGATTGCGTCCGGAAAGGCACCGGATCTGATAAAGCTTGGATCCCCATTCGAGCATGTCCTGGCAAAATTCGGGGTTTTGGAACCTCTCGATAAATACATTCCAGAGGATGTGCTAAAAAAGTTCATTCCATCGGTTCTCGAGGAATCAAGATACCACGCCAACTCCCCAAGATATCTCAAGGGTAAGCTCATCTCGATACCATACTTCACCGATGTCAGAACGATCCTCTACAGAAAGGATATATTCCAAGAAAGGGGCGTTCCAGATCCGATAGACTGGACTTGGGATGATTTCGTGAAATATGCCAAGAAACTCACCTTCGATAGAGATGGGGATGGAAAGATAGATGTTTACGGTTTTGGAACGTCCGCAAGATACAGATCGCAGTGGATCGTGTTCTCATGGCAGGCTGGTGGAAGGATACTCGATGAGAACGACAGACCGGTCGTCAACTCCAAGGAATTCTTGGAAGGCGCAGAATTCTTCTGGAAGCTTTTCAACGAGTACAGAGTTGTCCAACCAGGCGCCATAAACGTCCATCTGTGGGATGTGAGAAAACTGCTTGCGGAAGGTAAGGTCGCGATGTATGTCGACTGTGGGGACAGCGCCAAAGTTCTGAAGGAAGAGCTCGGCGAAAAACTCGGTGTAGGTCTACTTCCCAAACATCCGGTGACAGGTAAGAGAACCGCTTTCTCCGGTGCGGATGCTTTCGTCATACCGAGGCAGTCAAGATACAAGGAAGAAGCTGCGAAACTTCTCCTCTGGTTGATCGAAAAAGACAGAATGCTCGAATACTGCAAAGTGTCCGGATTCCTACCGGCGAGAGTTGACGCGGCTCAGGATCCATTCTTCAAGGAAGATCCAATAAAAGCCATGTATTTGAAACAACTCGAAGATTCGAGGGGTTGGATAAAGCACCCAGAAGCCAGCTTCATATCCAGAACCTTGGGAGTGGCGATGCAGGATGCACTCACCGGGAAGAAGAGTATAAAGGATGCCTTCGAACAGGCTCAAAAGGAGATAGAAAAGTATCTGAGAAAGAAGGGCTACATCAAGTGAGGGGGATTCTCTTCCCCCTCCTCCTTCAGGAGGGGGTTTCATGAAGAGCAGATCACTGAAAGATACGATCGTATCCTATCTCTTCTGCGCACCGGCTTATTTGATATTCACCATCTTCATCTTCGTGCCAATAATCTGGTCATTCATACTCAGTTTTACCGATTACAGTTTATTGACCTTTGGGAAACCCGAATTCGTTGGATTGGCAAATTACATCGAGCTTTTCAAGGATCCAGTTTTTCTGAGGGCGGTTTTGAACACGATCTATTACTCCATATTGTATGTTCCAACGACCCTCGTGATAGGATTCATCTTCGCATTGATGCTGAACGACGATTTTCCCGGGAGAAATTTCTTCAGACTCTCAATGTTCATACCGGTGGTCGTACCTATGGTCGTTGCCAGCATAGTGTGGATGCTGATATTATCCGCCCATCCGACGAGTCTTGCCAACAGATTGCTCGGGCTTTTCGGTATTCCTCCGAAGGGATGGTTGACTGATCCAAAACTTGCCATGCTCTCGGTCGCGATGGTCATGGTTTGGAAAACCTTTGGATACAAGATGCTCCTGTATCTTGCAGCAATGCAGAGTATCCCGTATGAACTTTACGAATCTGCGGAACTCGATGGTGCAACCGGTTGGAAGAAAACCATCTACATAACTATTCCCCTGTTGAAACCGACGACATTCTTTCTGGTAGTCACATCAGTTATAGATTCTTTTCAGATATTCACACCTATATACATAATGACCGGTGGAGGACCCGGATACGCAACCACCACGCTCGTCAACTATCTCTACGAGAAAGGTTTCAAGGAGTTTGAAATGGGATACGCATCCGCGATAAGTTATGTGCTCTTTCTCATGCTGATAATACTGACCTTCATTCAGAAGAAAGGATTCGGTTCGGAGGAGATTTTCTGAGGGAGGAAAAATGATGAGAAAACGTAAGAAACCAATTCTGTTGTTGTTCAAATATCTTCTGCTGTCATTCGTTTCCTTCTTCACCCTTTTACCGTTGATATGGATGATATCAACTTCTCTGGAGCCAGATAAAGGTTTGGAATCTTACTCTCTCATACCCAAGGAGGTGACGTTCAGAAATTACGTCGAAGCTTGGAATTATCCGAAACTTTACGATCCAAATGTAACACTCGGAACGATGTTTTTGAACAGTATCATCGTATCATCCATCATAACGGTGTTGAGTCTGCTCTTCGACTCGATGGCGGGATATTCCTTGGCGAGGAAAAGATTTCCCGGGAGGAATTTCCTTTTTTGGTTGGCACTTTCAACCCTGATGATACCATTTTACGTGGTCGTGATACCGATGTATCTGATAACCATGAAACTCGGGTTGATAAACACCCTGACCGGATTGATAATTCCATTCATCTCCAGCGGATTCGGTGTCTTCTTGTTCAGACAGACCTTTCTGTCCATTCCACTGGAGTTGGAGGAAGCTGCGAGGATAGACGGTGCTGGAGATCTCTTCATATATTGGAAGATAATGTTACCTCTCGTGAAACCGACGATTGCAACCATGGCTATATTCAAGGTTCTGTGGTCATGGAACATGTTCTTCTGGCCCCTTTTGATAATACAGGATTACTCCAAAATGCCGATAAATCTCGGTTTGACCATATTCCGAGGCCAGTATGTAACTAAATGGGGTCTTTTGACCGCTGGAATGATCATAGCAACTCTCCCAATAATAATTCTCTTCCTCACCCTGCAGAAATGGTTCATAAGGGGATTGACTGCGGGGGCGTTGAAGGGATGAAAATCGGTGTGTATTCTGGGAATGGAACAGCCAACGAGAGTTTGAAAAAGATCATGGATCTTCTCAAGGAAAACTTCGACCACGTGGTGGATTTCAAAGATGAGATTCCCGAGACCGATGTCTTGATAATACCCGGCGGGAGAGCGTCGGAAATCTCAAACTCGCTTGGAAAGGGAAATCTTCAAATGTTGAAAAGCCTCGTGAAGGATGGGGCAAGATACATTGGAATATGTGCAGGTGCGTATTTGGCGATCGGTGGTTATTGGGAGGATACAACGCTGACGGGGGAGATCGTCCTCGTTGAAACGAATCACCCTGATATTTGGAATTGGAAACGGGGAAAAGGATTTGTGAGAATCAGATTGCATGATCATCCCATCGCTTCAGGAATGAGAGAGGTGAGGATGTGGTATGAGAACGGTCCCATCTTTTCGAAAGGGAAATACGATGTGATAGGTGAATTCTTGGATGATGTGAACGAATGTGGATCGTCGATATCGATGAGAAAAAGTCCGGCGATCATAACCGCAAAGTATGGATTCGGAGATGTTGTTCTGTTCAGTCCACATCCGGAATTGTCTGAAGAGCAAGCGCAGAAACTTCTATTCAACGCGATAATTTTCCAAGGAGGGAAAGTATGTTCCTCGATGAGGAAGATCTGATCAACATGGTGATTGGACTCAGCTTTTTCGGATGCGGTGGAGGAGGATCGAGAAAAGAAGGTTTGGAAATGATAAGAGGGATCGGGAGGATCGATCTCGTCGATCTCGATGAACTCGATGACGAGATGATGATCGCATCACCCTATGCTTGCGGTTCGTTGGAATCGGATCTTCCGAATGAAGAAGGAGTGTTCAAAGAATTGAAGGCAGTTCTCGAACTGCAGAATTTCCTGAAGGTTGAATTCGCAGGATTGTTCGCAACCGAACTTGGTGCATACAACACCGCGGTGATTTTCAGGATTTCGAAAGAATTGGGAATACCCGTCATCGATGGAGACGGTGCGGGAAGGGCAGTTCCAGAGATCCAACATTCCATCCCCTCGTTCTTAGGATACAGAGCAATTCCCGCCAGTGTGGTTCTTTCAAATGGAGATACACTGATCTTCAAGGACGTGGAGAGCGATGAAAAATTCGAAAAGATCGTGAGACATTTGGTCTCAAAATTTGGAAATGTCGGTGTATGCGATCATCCCATGAAGGTGAAGGATGCGAAAAGATCACTCGTCAGGGAAAGTTTGACCACCTCTTTGAAGGTTGGAGAATTTCTGAGAAGGGGTGATCTGGATTCCATCCTCAGTTTGACGAATGGGAAGATTTTGAAGGAAGGGAAGATAGAGAAGGTTGAGGGAATCCAGTCTGAAGGTTTTACGGAAGGTAGGGTCTGGATAGATGGTGATGTGATGTATTTCAAGAATGAGAACATGGTCTTTGAATGTGGAGGAAGGAGATACGAATTTCCGGATTTGCTGGTTCTTCTGGGCACGAAGGATCTTCTACCAATGGAAAATCCACCGAGGGAAGGAGAGTGTGTTTACGTTTTCACAGTCAGGGCGGATGAGAGATGGTACACCTATGGGAGGAAGATGGAATGGTAGCGGGATTCTCAAGACTGATCATGGAATTTCCCGCAGGTATCGAAATGGCTGGATACGTTTTCAGACAGGATCCATCCTTAGGAACACACGATCCGCTGGAAGCGTTCTGCGTATATCTGAGTGATGGATCATCGGAGGTAGCGATACTCGTTTACGATCTTCTGGGAATACCGGAGAAATTTCCTCAATCTTTGAATGGTGTTCCACTGATCCCGGTCGCCACACATACTCATTCTGGGCCAAAGCCTTCGATGGTCTTTGAAAAAATCGTGGAGTATTCGCGCGAATTGGTCAAGAGAGCCAAAAAAAAGAGCAAAAATCTCGAAAAAATGGTGATCAGGGGAACGATGGTGGACGGAATCTGCGATTACAGGGACAGAGCCGAATCGACGAAATTACCCGTCGTTTTGATGGAATTCAAAACAACGGATGAATCCTTTTTCCTTCTCATCTTTCGATGTCATCCCACAGTTCTCGGTCCTGAAAACCTCCTGTATTCGTCGGATCTTGCGGGTGGCATTAGAAGAAAATTCGAGGAAAAAATGGGTGGTTCCGTGGTATATTTGAATTCATGCTGTGGAAACATAAGCACCAACAGAACGAGGACAGAACGAAGTTTCAGAGAAGTTGAGAGACTATCTGAAATCTTCGTGGAAAAACTCGATTGGAAAAGGGAGAAGGAGATGGAACCAACGACCATGAAATTTCGAGAATTCGAACTGAAACTCCCGATCGTTGTGAAGAAAAGGGTGATTCTGGAAAACGATGAAAGGCTGAAACCTGCGGTTGAACTTTTGAAAACTAAGAGGGATCATGAAAAATTTGAAAGGGCGAGGGTATCCATCCTCAAGATCGACGATTTGAATCTCGTGTTTTTACCTTTCGAACTCTTCCATGAAAGTTGTCAAAATTTTGAGAGTGAAAACACAATTTTGATAAATTACGCCCATTCTTACAGATCTTACGTCGTCCCTGAAGGGATTGATGGAACCTACGAATGGATGGTATCCCCATACCCTGAGGGTGTGGAAAAAATTATATTCAATCGCGTGATGAGGGAGCTGAGGAATATACAGAATCATATGGATGCGGAGGAAAATGTGGATGAAATTCCTGGGTGTTGATGCAGGTGGAACGAAGACGAGATTGGCGGTGTGTAATGAAAAAGGGAAGATTCTGGCTGTTGGAACGGGAGGACCCGGTAACCACTACGATGTTGGTATGGAAGGATTCAAAGAATCCTTGCTAAAAGCCATGAAAGATGCAGGTGTGGAAGATTGGCACTTCGAATCCGCATTCTTGGGAGTGGCAGGTGGTGGTTTTTCCGAGAGAAGCGCGGGAAAAATTCATGAATTTTTGAGAAATTTCCTCAAGGCAGATGAGATAAGTGTTATAAACGATTGTGTTGTTGCCCTCAGAGGTGCCCTTGGGATGAGAAAAAAAGGCGTCATAATTGTTGCTGGAACTGGATCGATGGTCATAGGAGTCGATGAGGAGGGAAAAATACACAGGGTAGGTGGATGGGGACATCTACTCGGTGATCCTGGGAGTGCATACGACATATCCTTGGATGCTCTGAAGATGGTGATGAAATACTGGGAAGGTAGAGAAAGGTGGACACCACTCGTTGAGGAATTCAAAAGGCAGATGGGACTGGGTGATTTCTCGGATGTGTTGAGATACTTCTACTCCGAAAAACATCCCAAAAGTCACCTCGCATCCTTCGCAAAGATGGTGATGAAACACGCTGAGGAAGGTGATGAGATATCAAGAGAGATCGTTCTGAAAAATGTGAAGGAACTCGTCGAGGGAGTGGAACCGGTGTGTAGAAAGGTGAACTCGGATTTCGTGTCATATTCGGGTGGGGTCTTCAAGTCGGAACATTTCAGAAAGCTCGTTGAAGAAGAACTGAAAAAACAAGGATACGAACTCTCAAAACCTGAACTTCCACCAGTTGGGGGAGCACTGATGTTGGCGATCTCGAAATTGAAAGTGGTGAACGAGAAGATTTTGGAAAATCTGAAGATGGATTTGATGAACGTGGATTGATT
>QNAU01000018.1 GCA_003641545.1 Thermotoga sp. | reverse complement strand
GGTTCACAGGATAGTTGAGATGAAACGAAATGTCATCCACGTGTCTCTGAAGAATCCCTACGATCTTTTGGAATATGAATTCGTTCCACAAGCTCTGGCTACGTTCGGAACGACGAAAACCCAAATATCCGCGTTGATGGATGTTCTGACGGGCAAAATTCATCCATCAGCCATCTTTCCGATGAGAGGTGCTGGGATATGATCTTCGATAAGCCGAGTGTGGATGATTTGAAGGATATAATCGATCTTCTCGATGAATCTTTCTCTTCAACACCAAGGACGTATTTCGAGCATTTCGTTCCGGATGAAACGAGTTTTCCGGATCTGGCAATCGTCGCCAAAGATGAAGGAAAGGTCGTGGGTTTCATTCAAATATTCCCAAGAATCGTGAGAAGTTTGAGCGGGACGTTGAGAATAGGAGGCGTAGGAAATGTAGCGGTGAAGCGGGATTACAGAAACAGAAGGATAGGTTCGAAGCTACTCACCTTGGCATCCGAAATCATGGAGAAAAGGAGATTCTCAGCATCCCTTCTTTTCGCCTCAAGGTACAGGTTCTATGGAAGACATGGATGGTTCATCATTCCGCGGGTTTCCTACAAATTCGAATTGGAAAACGGCGGTGATCTTAGAAAAAACCTGAGCATCATCGAGAACCACGTGGAAAGATTTAAAGAAGAATTGTTCGAACTCCACGTGATGTTCAACGAAGAGAATCCACTCACCGTTGTGAGGAACGAATACATATGGAAACTTCACTTCAGATACGATGGAAGAAGGATCAGAATCGCAATGGGCGGTGAAAGAATCCTTGGATACGTCATTTACGAGAGGTTTGACTCCTTCTTCAGGATACTCGATACCGCCTATCTGTTCCCATGGGTTTTGAGAGGACTTCTACACGATATGAACAGAATACACTTTCCCGCGAAGCCCACCCATCAGGTCGTCGGTGATCTGAAGAAAATCTCGAGGTCATACGAAACCGATGTGTCCACCGATGTTTACCTCAAACCCATAGGAATCACGAGAGATGAACTCTTGAAAGAACTGGGAATAAAGGATGGAAAGGCTGTCTGGCACTTCTGGGAGATGGACAAATTCTAATCCAAAATTAATCTTCCCTTTCTACATAGATAACAGTTCACGGACACGGCAACCGGTAAGGTGGCGATGTGCGTTGGAGAATACTCCACATGAACCGAGTAAACCGTTATACCATGTCCAAGACCTTGATACCCTATTCCAAGTTCATTCATCCTCTTCGCCAATTCGATTTCCATTTTCGCGTATCTTTCGTCCAGGTTTCTCTCGTCAAACTTTTTGGTCAGAGCCAACTTTGACAGTATCATTGCTTTCTCCGATGTTCCCCCCACACCAACACCCACATGCAGAGGCGGACAACTGTTCGCTCCATTCTTTCTGAGATGATTCACGATTTCGTTCATCACTTCCTCTTCATCGGCAGTTGGGTTCATCATGAAAAGGGCAGATAGGTTTTCACTTCCCCCACCTTTTATCAGAAATCTTATCTCGCTCTCACCATTCGTCGTGAGGAAATGGATCACCGGAGGGGAGTTGGACAGCGTATTCCTTCTGTCGAAGATCGGGTCAGCCACCACGGAGTATCTGAAGGGTTCGGTGGTGTAAACAGTCTTCACGGATCTTTTCAGAATTTTCTCCAGTTCGATCGGATCGATCCTGAAATTTTTTCCCATCAACACGAAGAATTCCACAATTCCCGTATCTTGACAGAGGGGTAATCCCGTCTTCTTGGATATTTCAGCGTTCTGCTTGAGAGCCTCGGAAAATGGACCATCGTAATTTTCTAAAAAGCTCCAAACATCTTCATCAAGCACAATGTTGGCTTTTTTGAGTTCTTCTTCTAATTTTCTCTCAAGTTTCCCAAGATCCATGGTCATCATTCCTTATTTAAAATTTTCAGATTCTACTTTATCGCTCCCTGTGTCATACCGACTATGAAATATCTCGAGAGAATGAAGAAGGTAATCATTATCGGAAGCACCGACATACTCAGTGCTGCGGATATCAACTGCCATTGGTTGGAATATTCTCCGAAAAATATCGATATAGCCAGGGGTATCGTCTCCTTTCCCCTGCTGTTTATTATTATAAGAGGGAAGAAGAAATCATTCCATATTCCGACGAAATTCACTATCCCAACGACCACGAGTGCGGGTCTTATGAGTGGAAGATCTATCTTCGTGAAGATCGTCCAAGGTGTCGCACCATCCATCCTCGCGGATTCTTCTATCTCGACAGGTATGTCATCCATGAAATTCTTGAGAAGAAATGTCGCGAAGGCTATTCCCGTTGAGACGTATATCGTTATCAGACCGAGACGCGTATCCAAAAGATTTATCTTCTGAAGGATGACGTATATGGGTATTATCGCCAACCGGGCTGGTAGAGCCAAACCTGCTATAACGTATATGTACAGGAACCTTCTGAGTGGGAACTCGTATCTCGAGATGGCGTAGGCGAGCATCGATGAAACTAACAATATACCCGCAACCGATGCGAAGGAAACGATCGCGCTGTTCAAAAACGCATTGGTGAGATTCGCCTTTTTCCAGGCTTTTATGTAGTTTTCGAATGTGAACCTGCTCGGAGGTGAAAACGGCCTGAGGAAGATTTCCCTCAAGCTCTTGAATGAATTCATGAATATCATGAGGAAGGGGGTTATGATCAGGATCATATACACGATGAGAATCGCGTATATTATCGTTCTCGCCACGATGCCCGTTCTCAGCATCTCACTTTCTCCTCCTCTTCTCGATCACATAGGCGTAGAACATCGATACGGGTATGACCATTACAAATATCAAAACTGCGATCGCGGCACCCAGTCCAAAATCCATCCTGCTACTTCCAAGACCTCCAAATGCTGTTCTGTAGAAAAGTGTCCCAAGAACATCGGTTGACCTGAATGGTCCAGCCTGAACTCCCTCGAGTGCGTAAACTATATCGAAGACGTTGAAGGACCATATGAACAGGAGTATGAGAAGTGTCTGAAATGTTGGAACGGTCAAAGGAAATATTACGTATCTGACTATCTGGAAGTTGCTCGCGCCGTCTATGTATGCAGCGTCGATCAGATCCGGTGGTATGTTTATTATCGAAGCTATGAATACAAGAACGTAGAATCCAAGATGTCTCCACACGTTGACGAGTATTATGGTGTTGAACGCGAGACTGGGATCACCGAGCCAAGGTTTGGCGAGAGCTCCGAGTCCAACGGACTTCAGAATTTGATTTATCAAACCCCACTGTGGATTCAACATCATGTTCCATATGAACCCAACGAGAACCATCGATATCACATTTGGAAGATAAGCCAAAGTCTGGAACAACCGTTTTCCCTTTATGTTCGTGGTCAGTAAAACCGCTATAAGGAAACCGAGACCGAGTTCAAGGATGGATACCATGATGAAAAAATATATGTTGTGAAAGAGGGCATTTCTGAATTCAGCTCCGAATGGTCCCGTGAGAATATCTCTGAAGTTTTTCAAACCAACGAAAATTTTTGGGCCAACTCCGGGCCAATTGTAGAAACTCAGTATGAAACTGTATATGAAGGGGTATATGACGAAGATGGTGTAGAGCAGAATTGCGGGGGTGGAAAACAGTAACATGTATCTGATCTTCACCTTTTGCATTCATTCATCCTCCCCGAGGGGAAACTTGGAAACGGAGCCCCATTCGGGGCTCCAAGTTCATCGCCGATCATTTTCCAAGCCTTTTCTTGAGTGGTTCGAACCACCGTGAAAGTGCATCTTGAGCTTTCTTTGCCAACTCCTCTGGGGTTATTTCTCCAGCATACATTGCTTGCATTCCTGGACTCAGGACATCCTGGTAGAGAGAAGGTTTACCCGAAACGAACACGCTTCCAACCCAGTAGACGTAAGGTGAAGCATGTTTGGAAGCGACTTCCAAGATTTCCTTCAGCAATTCATCCTCCGGCATCTTTGCGCCTTTGACAGCTGGTATGTTGTAAGTTTTCTCGGCAAATATTGTTCCAAACTCAGGTGTGGCTGCGAATTTTAGAACCTCGAGAGCTGCATCCGGATTCTTCGAATTTGAAGTCAACGCCAACGCTCCATCCATGAAAACGTACGCCCAAGGTTGACCACATTCACAGTCGGGCGGTGCCATGAAGTATCCAACGTTTCCCTCCATCTCCGGATTCAATTCCTTCCAGTTTCCATACCCCCATATTCCGTAGAAGACCATCGCAGCTTGTTCGAAGGCGAAGGCGGAATTCAAATCATCTGTTGTGTTCGCCATGAATCCATCCTGATAGTAAACTTTAAGATCGTTCAGGAGTTTGTTGACGTATATCCAGTCGGGATCCATGAAATCCGTGTGCCCCTCCATGAGCCTCTTTATCCAGCAAGGACCAAGTATACTCGTTCCAACTATGGCATGTTGCATCGTCAAAGCCCACGCACTCTTCCCAGGAACAAAGAATGGGATCACACCGTTTTCTTTCAAAATTCTTGCATTTTCAACGAGCTCATCCCAAGTTTTCGGTTCCTTCAACCCATATTTTTCATATATTCTCTTGTTGTAGAATATACCGACGACCTGGACCGCAAATGGAACACCGTATGTTTTTCCCTTGTATCTTATGTTGTTCAGGACCCCCTCTGAGAAATTCGATAGATCCACCTTTCCATCGATTGGGATCAGCAGTCCAGCCTCGATAAGAGACTGTGTTCTGACCCCGGGCAGTCTTCTCGAATAGATTATGTCTGGACCCTTTCCACTCTTTAGAGTCATCATCACTTTGGAATCGTATTCCGTCGGTAGGAATGCTCTGTAAACTATTTCAATGTCTTTTCCCATTTCGTTCAGCCTCTTTTGAACCTCTTCCCAAACCGGCTCGTCCTGTGATCTCCAGCTCCATATCTCAACTTTGACCTTTGGAAATAAAGAAACAACTGAGAGAAGAAGGATACCCACAACGATGAGAATAAACGATCTTTTCATGAATCCAACCTCCCCGAAGAGAAATGTGGTAATGATAATTATAACATATATTTTATTTTCTTTTTTCTACCTTGAATTTAACCATGAACCTCTTCAAAATGGGTTTATCCAAGATTTTCAGGATCAGGGCAGATATCATCAACGATGACACGGATATATAAAATGAAATCTTTTCATCCTTGAAAGACATATAACTGAAAAGAGCGGAGAGGATGAAGATCAGAAGGGGAACAATGTAGACGAAAAACGTGAGTTTCGTCATCATCCACTTTGGAACCTCGATCTCAACTATATCATCCTTCGTCAACTCGACATTCAATCTTTCATCTTTGAGTCTCAAGATGCGACCTCCATCGCTGGCACGACACACACGGGATAAGGCACATCCTGAGCAACCATCATCCAGATCATCGCCCCCAATCTTCATCAATTCTATCTCATCGTTCCTCACTTCCACAACCTTGAACAATTCCTTCACAGCCCCACCTCCTCCAGAGTTTTTCTGAGATCATCCTCGACCAAGTGTAGATATCTTTCCGTCGTCGTTATCCTTTTGTGATTCAGCAACTCTTTTATCTTGTATATCGAGACGTTCTTTCTCATCAGCATGGTTGCAAAGGTGTGTCTGAGGACGTGAGGTCCCATTTTTTTCTTCCTTAATCCGGATAATTTGAAAAATTCCTTTACAATTCTGTAGATCATCGACCTATCGATTCTTTTTCCCGTCCTGCTCACGAACAGATACTCCGATGATTCAACATTTTTATTTCTGATGCTCATGTATCTCTTCAAAACTTCCGCATTTTCCCTACCCAAATAGACCAGATCCATCCTGTTTCCCTTCCTTCTTACTTCGAGGACAGCACCGAGATCGTCGAAATGAACATCCCGAACTTTCAGATTCACAAGTTCACTCACCCTCAATCCAGTTGACAGAAGGACCCTGATCATCGTTTTGTTTCTCAAACTCAGAAAATCCTCATCCCCATCCAGCTTCAAATTTTTCCTCAGCATTTCGTATTCTCTCTCATTCAGAAAGACGGGATTCTCCTCGTTCACCTTCGAAAATTCGACATTTTCCATCGGATTTTCCTCCACCAGATTTCTGCTTTTCAAAAATTTATAGAATTTCCTGAGAACGGAAACAGTTCTGTTAATTGCCCTTGGACCAGAACTTAAAGAGCATAGGAACTCCTCCACATCATCACGATCGACTTTCAAAAGATTTTTTCCCCTCCCTTCCATGAATTTTTGAAATCTCCTTATCTCTCTTCTGTATTCCTCGATCGTTAGATTCGAGTATGCCTTTCTCTTCAAATCCATCACGAATCTTTCAACGAGATTCCTCATACTCTTCCAGAACCTCCAAAGCCTTCAATATGCTTTTTCTTGCTCTGTCGAGCATCCTTTTGATCATGTTTAGATCGTCCGGTAAGGTTATCATCAAAGTTTTCCTCCTTATACCAACTATGGATCGCAGGATGGGGATTCTCGGATCGTCATCGCACAGAAGGATGAATTCCAAGCCATGCAATCTTCTATCCATTATCGAAAGTATGGCTTCAGGCACCACATCTTCCCTCGTTAAGCCTATTCCACCTACGGTTATCAAAAGGTTAACTCTGCTTTCCACGAGTTCGAAGAGCTTCTCCTTGATCTCTTGGAAATTCAACTCAAGTGTATGACTCTCCGTTTCAAGACCCCAACCATTCAGATACTCCTCCAAATCTCGCATCTTCGGACATCCTATGTAAACGATGACGGATCTTCTCAACCTAACCACCTTCCCATTATTATCAGATCGATATAAATCCCATCTTTGAAAACAGCTCTTTTTTTCCTACCCTCAATTTCGAATCCGTATTTCAAATAAAGATTGATGGCTCTCTCGTTCCCATCCACAACTTCCAGCTGTATCTTCTTGATCCCAACCTTTTTAGCCCACAGGATGAGCGTATTCAAGAGAGCACTTCCTATTCCCAACCCCCAGTATTTCTTACGAACGCTTATACCAAATTCCCCCTTGTGTTTCACCCTCCTGCGTTTCCCACCCCTGAAATTCAGCATGCCGACTACCTTCCCATCGAACTCAGCCACGAGAAAGAGATCGTTCTTGGATTCCCTGTACATCTTTATGATTTTTTTCTCCCTCTCGATATCCCAATCTATCTCATCCGGTTCGGACAGAAGAAAATCGCTTTCACTTACAACTAACTCCATATGTTCGAGGATTTCTTTCGCATCGTTCTCATTTGCTTCCCTCACTAAAAGCACTCTTCCATCTTTCAGCTTGTATTCCATGGTTACTCCCATTTCATCAAGATCTGAGGTTTGCCGCATCTCGGATGTTTTATCACCTCCACCTCCACATCGTAAAGTTCTCTCAATTTATCATTTCTATAAATCTCATCGATTCTACCATCGGTTAAAATTTTACCATCTTTCAGGAGTATCACACGATCGCATAAAAGACTCGCCATGTTTAGATCATGGAAGGAAACGATGAGAGTTTTCCCTTCCTTCTCGACGAGATACTTCATGAATTTTGCGATTCTGTAAGAATGATCGAGATCGAGGTGGGATGTCAACTCATCCGCGAGTATCACCCTTGTGTTCTGAACGTAAGACTTGGCTATTATCACCCTCCTCTTCTCACCTTCACTCAAGCTGTGGAATTCTCTGTCTACGAGCTCCCGAAGTTCGAAGACATCCAGGGCTCTCTCTATCATCCTATCATCTTCCGGATGGTGGTTTTTGAGGAAGGTGTGATATGGAATTCTCCCCATCCTTAGAATGTCCAGAACACTGAAATCGAATATCGGATTGAAATTCTGTGAAACCACCGTCACCATCTTCGCTCTCTCGATGGGTTTTATGGCTCTCAAGTTTTTCCCAAAGAGAAGAATCCTTCCATCGTAATCCCTCAGAAATCCGGAGATCGTTCTGAAAAGTGTCGTTTTTCCAGAACCGTTTGGTCCTATTATTCCTACCATCTCTCCCTCCTCAACTTTGAAATTTATTACCTTCAAAACTTTGGAAATTCCGTCGTATGAGAAACTTAGATTCTCAACTTCGACCGCGATCATACCCTCTCACATCCTGTATTTTCTTCTCTTGAGAATGTAGATGAATATGGGTATTCCCACAAAGGATGTTATCACGCCTATGGGCATCTCCGTTGGTTGAAACAGAGTTCTCGATATGGTATCGCATATCACAAGTAGTTCCCCACCTGCGATGAAGGACATCGGTATGGTCAATCTGTGATCCGATCCGAATACCATCCTGACCATGTGGGGAACAACGAGACCGACGAAACCTATTATTCCCGATGTCGAGACGACGAAGGCAGTCATCAAACTGCCGATCACGAACACCATGATCTTCACCAATTCGATTCTCACCCCAAGATAAACCGCTTCTTCCTCACCGAGAGATAGAGCGTTTAAACTGTTTGCCAATGTGAGAAAGGAAAGAAAACCAAGTGTGGAAACGATGGAAAGCTTAAGAAGATCATCCCAGTAAACACCGGACAGACTCCCCATGAGCCAAAATGTGGAATGACTCACATTTCTCCAATAGAAGGTTATCGTGAATGTGATCAGAGAACCGAAGAGAAGATTCACGATTGCACCACTAAGAATCAACTCAACCACCGGGAGTGTTCTTTTTCTGAACGCAATGGAGTAGGTCAGAATTATCGAAAGAAGTGCGAAGATGAAGCTCATGGTTTCAACGTTGGAAAACCAGTAGAATCCCATGAATTGGTTCAAGGCTATCGCCAGAACCGCTCCAAAAGCAGAACCAGCGGATATTCCGAGAATGTATGGATCCGCTAAGGGATTCCTCAGGATGCTTTGAAAACCCATTCCAACTATTGAAAGGGCAGAACCGGCGAAAAAACCACCGAGGATTCTCGGAAGCCTGATCTTCCAGATCACAGCTTCAACCATCCCACTGGTTTTTCCAAGTAGAGAATCGATGATCTCCCTCGGGCTTATGTAGAAACTCCCGAGGGAGAGACTGATGAGCATCAAGACGGGTAAAGAGATTATTGAAAGGATGAGAAAGATCCTCGTTTTTTTCATCTTCCAGCATGGAATAACTTGTAGAGCAGTTCCACCAAATCGACCAAATCAGGTCCAGGTGTGCTCGCAATGTTTCCATCTATCGGGAATACCTTGTTTTCTTTTACAGCTTTCAAATCCTTGAAAATCTTCATATTCTTGAAATTCTCCACAACTTTTTCCTTACTTGTGGGATCAAAATAAGGCACGAGGATCACATCCGGATCGTTTCTGATGACAAACTCGGGATCCACACTCAGCCATCCGTTCGGACCAGTGTATCCACTGGCTATGTTGACACCCCCAGCAAGTGCTATCGCTTCGTTCAAAAAGGATCCTTGACCACAAGTCCATATTTCCTTCGATCCGGGATACATCGATGCGTAGAAAACCCTCGGTCTCTCATCCAACGGAATTTGGTAAGCTTTCTTTGCCAGATTCAGCAATTTCTCTCTCAATTTCTTGGATATTTCCCTCGATCTCTCCGGAAGGTTGAAGATAACTCCCAAGAGCCTCAAAGTTCTGAAGATATCCTCGAAATTCCTCGGATTTACAACGAAAGCTCTCAAATTCACCTTCTCCAGTTTTTCCACTTCGGATGCTTGGAAACCTCCAAAGAGAAAGACAACATCTGGATTCAACGCGACTATCTTCTCGATGTTCAACGGGACGAGATAACCTATTCTCTCAGCCTTCGTGTAGAAAACATCGAAGTCCGTCACACCAACTATCTTCGATTCCACACCGAGTTTGACCAAGTAATTCGTGACGAGAGGAGCAGCAGAGATGACTCTGTTCGGTGTGGTATCGAAGATCACCACCCTTCCAAGATCATCGATCACGGTCAGAGGCTGGGAGAAGATCATCATGGATAGGATGAAGGTGAAGAAACAGAGAAACAGGAAAACCTTCCTCATGCTCAAGCACCTCCTCAGATCCTTTTTTGGAAAAGAAAATCCCCACCATCTTGGTCTCGAAGATGGTGGTTCACAAGCTTCTGAGCAGGTCTCCTGGCTCCCGGATCACCCTACTCTCCGCACCTTCCCAGGCTCTTCAGCCCAGTGGTTCAATGCGGATTTCGTCCCCGGTCACAGTGGCGGACCCGCACCGGACTTTCACCGGTTTCCCTTTTAAGTCCCCGAAGGGACACTCAGAAGCTTTGAAAATATTCAATTGTAAATAAATTATACCATTAAATTTTGGATACAGGGAACACTTGAGAGTCAAATTGAACTGATGAAACGAAAATCATTGAAAATTGAGATTTTTTGATGTATCATTTATTTCCAAAGGATAACAATGTGTAAATCTGCTGAGAAAAAGTTGTGTTGAAACTTTAACTCTCGTTGTTAATGGTACAGGCGGGGGTTGGGGTGAATCACAGAAAACAAGTTATTCTGATGTTTTTATTCGTGATCGCCATATTTATATTCATATTTCTCCAAGACAGGGCTTTAGATGTGCCGGATGATTCCATCGAGCTCAAGAAATGGTTCAAAATCGATGAAGGTAAAATTGAGCGGAAAACCGCTGTGGAACTTCCATTCCACACATTTATCGATGGCATCAAAATTTTAACATTCACCCATCGGATCGATTCTTCAAAACTGACGAAGATGGCGAATCCATATTTGATCGTTGGAATCTTTGGGCAAGCCTTTAGGTTGAGAATCAACGATCTCACAATAGAAGAGATTGGCGATATGGAAAAAGGAAAAAGTGAAATAGGTTACAATCCCTTTCTGATAAGGATCCCACCGGAGATTTTAAAGGATGGTCAGTTGAATTTTGAACTTCAAATATATTCAATGTATGAAGTGGGAATAAGGTATGCCTTCATCTTACCGAGGGAAAAAGCCTTATTTTTCTACCATATCAACAGATTCTCGACGAACGAGATCTCCACACTGAGCTTGGGTTTCTCGATAGGGTTGAGCATATTGTTCATAATATTGGGAGCTTCGTTCAAAAACAGAGGATACCTTGATTTTGGAATAGCTTCTATTTTTCTCATCTTTTCGTTCCTTGGTATGATGACTATAGAAGATTCCCCCATCCCCGTTGTTCTTCTCAGAAAGATCGTTTATCTCTCCCTCTACTTGCTCTTTATACATTTATACATGGGATACAAACGGATATTCGGAGAAAGTAGATTCACGAAATTCACAAGGAATCTCATAATATTTTACATGCTACCGATAATTTTCAACATGATTTTCATATGGAACATGAAATCTCTGGTTGTGTTTCATCTCATGTATATAATCCTTATAATGTTTGGAAGTATGGAATTAGCTCTGTGGATCTCCAAGAGATTCCAGAAAAACATCTTGATGACGATGGCTTACATTTTGATTCTATCCTTCTCAGTGCACGACGTGATGATGAAGTTCTTCGAGGTTCTGAGCATAGATTACACAAGATGTGTGCTCAGTGGATTGGGGTTGAGCATAGGATTCATGATAATGGGAATCTCACTGGCCAGAGATTTCATAAAATCGGAGCACGAGAGGGAGAGGGCGAGGATGAAGATGGAGGAGCTCTACGAGAAGGCGATACGTGATGGCTTAACGAATGTTTACAACAGATCGGTGATAAATGAGATGAACGGGATGGTCGATAAAAATTATTCCATCATGTTTCTGGATGTGGACAATCTCAAACAGATAAATGACAACTACGGTCACGATGTTGGGGATAAAGTGTTGATTGAGGTTGCAAATGTGATAAAGAAAAATGTTAGAAAGAGCGATCTTG
>QNAU01000017.1 GCA_003641545.1 Thermotoga sp. | reverse complement strand
GGGGATGAATTCAAATTCGATGGTGAAGGATTTGGAAATTTCATCGGGATATCCCTTCAATCCGCAAGGAAGATGCTGGAGCTGGGGTGGAATGTGAAGGATGTCGTGGATGAGTATTATCTCATGGCGGATATACTTCCCTTCAACCGAAGGGCGAGCATGGACAGAGCCATGTTATCCCAAGATATGGTTGAGATGTTGGAACTGATACCGACTTTTGGAACATTCGGAAAGATTGAATTTTCAAGATACAATCCGAATGAGATGAGTTTGAAATACAACTTGGATCGTGAGAGAACAGCTGGTATTCTTCTGGGAATTCTCATTCCCAACGAGAATCTGTTACCCAGAATCCTTATACATGGTGATGGTTCCGAGAATTTTTTGAGGTACGATGTGATAGATTCGGATGGAGAACCCTTAGTTGGTCCCATGGTGAAATTAGGGTCTGGAAAGGTTGAAGTGAAGATTGATCCTCGGAGACTGAAATTAAAGGAATGGGTGAATTTCGACAAGAAGGACGGGAAAATTGATTTTCCCATAATTGTACGATCGATTTACATAGTTAAATCTTCGAACAGCAAGGAATATGGAAATATCACGATAGAAATTTTGAACTGAGATGGGATGTTTTTTTTACCAAGAGTATTACTTTTTCTTTGGAAATATGGTAAAATTTTTTAGAGAGAATTTCATATTCGATCAGAGGGATGAAGGATGATGGAAACGAATCTTCTTTTCAAGAAGGATGAGGTTGATCCTATAAAGGTTTTGATGGTTAACTATCCAAGGTTGGCAATAATAAAGGCAGCATTTTCACTGCTGAAACTTGGTGAGGATCTGAATTACTCGAACATGAAACGAATGCTCGAGAAGATGATGTTTCTGGAAGACAGTGATGAGGATTAGAAACTTCGTATGAGACCGGACACGAGCAGATCCCAACCGTTGACCAGAACGAATATGAGGACTTTGAAAGGTAAGGAAACGAGAACGGGTGGAACCATTATCATACCCATCGCCAGTAGTATACTTGCCACTATCATATCCACCAGTATGAATGGGATGTACAAAAGAATCCCCATTTTGAAGGCTATCTCAAGTTCGCTTATGACGAAGGCAGGGATCAAAACCGATGTTGGTGTATCCTCTATATTCTTCACCTTTGGTCTTTTTAAACTCTCCAAGAGCATGTCAATGTTGTCCTCGTTGTGATGTATCTTTATCTGCTTTATCATGAATCCTCTGATCGGAACCATGGCTCTTTTGAACATCTCCTCGTATCCTATCTCACCGTTCATGTAGGGTTGTAAGGCATAGTTGTATATATCTTTGAAAACAGGTTCCATTATGAAGAAGGTTAGAAACAAGGACAAGCCGATCAGGATTTGATTCGTCGGTGTCTGCCTCGTTCCGAGGGCATTCCTCAGGAACGAAAAAACCACTATTATTCTCGTGAATGATGTCATCAACACGAGTATGGATGGAGCGAGGGCGAGGACCGTTATCAGGAGGAGGATTTCAAGTGTTATCACGAGATCTCGAGGTTTTTCGACCCTGTCTATGCCTACCTGTATCCTTGGAAGGGGAATCTCCTCCTGTGGGAAAACGATCGTGTTGATGAAACAGGCAAAAATGATGAAGAGGAGAATGAAATGAAATCCACACCTCATTTTTCCATTTTCTCCAACTTGCTGAGTTCTTCACTCAGCGAGAATTTTCCGATCCTCTTGAAGAAGATCTCCCTGAATCTTTTCCGTCCCATTGGAAGTCTTTCCGTTATCTCAACTTCATCCACTTCACCAAGTATATTCACACCATTTGGACCACTCGATATGTACATGTACTTGTTCGGGAATTTCAAAAGATATATCGTGTTGTGTCTATCCAAAACGATCTTGTCCACGATTTCAACCGTTCTTCCGATGGACCTTCCAAGGTATTTCTTCACCAGTAGATAAACGATAAAAAGAATCGCCAATATCAAAAGAGAGGAAAGCAAGAAAGATAAATAAGTGGCTGGAAAGCCCTCGAAATTTGTTCCCGTAGCCAACGCAATTACCTCACTTGGAAACTTTGTTCAGAGCTTCAACGACTCTCGATTGCTGGAACGGTTTGACTATGAAATCCTTGGCTCCCGCTTGGATCGCTTCAACGACCATGGCTTGCTGTCCCATCGCACTGCAGACTATTATGTTCGCATTCGGATCTATCTCCTTTATCTTCTTTATGGCTTCTATCCCGTTCATCTCCGGCATCGTTATATCCATCGTGACTATGTCAGGTTTCAATTCCTTGTATTTCTCCACAGCCTCGACCCCGTTGGTTGCTTCACCAACAACTTCATATCCGGCCTTGGTTATTATATCCTTCAAGAGCATCCTCATGAAGGCAGCATCATCGACTATGAGAACCCTCTTTGCCATGACTCCATCCTCCTTTATGTCTTGAGAATTTCCTCCACATCGAGATAAACGACCAACTTATCACCCTTCTTTATGACCCCTTTGGCTTTTCTTTCATATTCCACACTTCCAAATTGCGTATCTATGTCACTTTCCTTCGCCCTTATGACCTCCTTCACGTTGTCAACGAGGAAACCCACTTCCACATCCCCAACCCTCAATATCATCACATTTTTGAAGTTGTTGTTCTCTTTCTCCATCTCTATTCCGAGTAATTTCGTCAGATCGACGACGGTGACGATCCTTCCTCTCAGATTTATAACTCCTTTTATGAACTCTCTCGCTTTTGGAACGAAGGTTATGTTTGGCTTCTCTATCACCATCTCAACGTAATCGACATCCACTGCGAAATCTCTACCACACAAGTTGAAGCTGAGTATTTCATATATCTTCTCAGATCCCGTATTTCCTTCATTTTTATTCATTCTATCACCCCTCAAATGTTGGAGACTATGTTGGAAACATCCAGAATGAGGGCGATACTGCCATCTCCAAGGATGGCACCACCGCTGAACTCCTTTATATCCTTCAAAAGTTTTCCGAGGGATTTTATCACTATGTCATCCTGCCCAAGGAGTCTGTCAACGACGAAACCATATTTTCTCGGACCGTTCTTGACTATCACGAGATTTATGTTCCTACTCTTCTTGCCTGTCTCTATTCCAAACATTTCTTTCAACCTAACTATGGGAATGATCTCTCCTCTAACTACCATAACTTCCCTGTTTTCAACGATCTGTACATCATCCTCGCTCGCCGCCATCGTGCTGTCTATGTTGACTATCGGTATCGCGTAGACGAAATCACCGATCGTCACCAAGAGCGCCTGTATTATTGCCAGTGTCAACGGCAACCTTATCGTCACCTTCGTTCCCTCGTCCTTCTTACTCTCCAGACTGACTGATCCATTCAAAGCTTCTATGGCGGATTTTACCACATCCATTCCGACTCCTCTACCAGACACATCCGACACATCCTCTTTCGTCGAGAATCCCGGCATGAAAACGAAGGAAAATATCTTATCCTCCGGAAGATTCTGTGCGCTCGCTTCGTCGATTAAACCGCGTTCGATGGCTTTGCTCAGAATCTTCTCCTTGTCCATCCCCCTTCCATCGTCCGAGACTTCTATGATGACGTTGTTTCCCTCGTGCCTCGCTGCGAGGACTATCGTTCCAACCGGTGGTTTACCCTTGGCAATTCTCTCCTCCTTGGGTTCTATCCCATGATCGACCGCGTTTCTCAAAAGATGAAGCAGAGGTTCGCCGATTTCATCCACGACCGTTCTATCCAATTCTGTTTCTTGACCAGTTATGACAAGATTTATCTCCTTGTTGAACCTTCTCGCGAGATCCCTGACCATTCTCGGAAATCTGTTGAAAACGAAAGCTATTGGAACCATCCTTATCTTCATGATGATGTTCTGAAGATCCAAAGTTACCCTGCTGAGTTGTGCCAGACTTTCATCCACTTCTTTTATCTGATACTTCCTCAGCGTATCCGCTATCCTGCTCCTCGCTATGACCAGCTCCCCCATGAGGTTCATCAAGGTGTCGAGTTTATCTATATCGACCCTGATTGTCTGAGTTATCCTCTTCATCCTGCTCGATTCTTTGGCTTCAACTTTTTCAACGGTCTTTTTTTCCTCTTTGGTTTCAACCTTCCTCTCTTCAATTTCCCCTCTTGCACTTTCCATATCGATTTCTCTGACTATCACCTTCTCTATCTCCGATATATTTCCTATTGCTTCATGCAGTTTGTTTCTATCAATCTTACACACCACTATCAATTCAACTTCCCTTTCGAATTTCTCATTCTCTATGTCCTCAACCGGAGGAATGCTTTTCAACACTTCTCCACCCATCTCTTCGATCTTGTGGAACACCATGTACATCCTTGCGGATTTCAGAAGGGTTCCTTCCTCCAAGACGACCTTCACATAATACGTGTTGTAATCCTTCTTCTTCGCTTCTTCCAAGGTGTGAAGAAGGGTTTCATCTATCTCGATTGGAATCTTCTCGTATTCCTTGATCCGCTCAGATTTTTCCCCTTCTTTTTTGGGTGTTTCAAGCTTTTCTTCCTCTTTTTTCTCTTCTATCTTCATCTCACCTTTTATTATCCCTTCGTACGTGTTCAAAAGATCACTCACATCCAGCTCATCACCTTTTCCCTCCGCCATCATCTGGATCATCTTCTCCATGGCGTCCACACCGGCAAAGAGGGTATCCATGAGTTCCGTCGTTATCTTCATTTTCTCGTTCCTAAGATCATCGAATATGTTCTCCATCCTGTGACAGAGTTTCGACATGTTTTCAAAACCCATCGTCGCGGACATACCTTTCAAAGTGTGCAGAACCCGGAAGATCTCATTTATTATCTCCATATCCTCCGGATCCTTTTCAAGTTTGAGCATGTTCTCATTCAAACTCTCCATATACTCACGAGCCTCATCCAAAAAAACACTCAAATACTGCTCATTCATTCCCCCCACCTCTTTTCATGATTATATCACATATTCCATATCCTTCTTTTCTTCAACTGCTCTATACCATCCACTATGGCACTCGCCCTTCTCTCTCCAATTCCCTCCACATTCTTCAAATCTTCCGTCGTCGCTGTGCTGATCTTTTGAAGGTTCTTGAAGGTGTTCACAAGATTCATTATGACACTCGTGGGTATTTTTGGGATTCCCTTCAGTATCCTGAAGCCTCTCGGATGAACGATGTATTCCGTCAAGTTTATATTCGAGGTATCGTATCCCAAATTTCTCGCTATCTGGTTGTAGCTCGTCAATTCTCTCTCGCTCATGTTCAGAAGCTTCTCCCTGACGTTCTCAAAATTGCGCTCTTCTTGGGAGGATATGTAGTCCATTATCAAAAAGTCCAGTATGTCTTCGAGGTCAGCAGTCATCTCCTCAAGTTGTATCTTGGCTAACTTTCCCTCCACACCGAGTTCAGTTATGAACCACTCCAGCTCCTGCTTTATCTTGTATTCCTTTACACCCTTTTCGAGAATTCTGGCGACATCATACAATGTCACCTTGTCATCCAACTCGAGAACATCCAATTCCAAGAGGAGTCTGTCCAAGGCTTCCTTGTATTTCTCGATTGCTCTCAATCCCTGGCTCACTCTGGTTATCAGAAAGTTGACGTTGTTTATCATGTATTTGATTCCCTTGTAATAAAGGGTTATCGTGTTTCTCCTTCTCGATATCGCGATCGCCATCTTCTCTATCTGCTTTGCTATTCTATCCGCCGTTCTATGTCTCATTCCCGTTTCGTTGGTCGGTATGGAAGGATCCGGAACGAGATGAACGTTCGCCATGGTTATCTTGGTGGCTTCCTCGTTCAAAATTATAGCACCATCCATCTTGGCGAGCTCGTAAAGTTTCTCCGGGGAAAAGGGGATGTTCAAAATGAACCCTGGTTGGATGAGGTCGGAGTATTTTTCGACATCATCGACGAAGAGCAGTAGAGCACCACTTTGAGCCATCAGTATATCATCGACACCTTTCCTCAGCAAGGTTCCAGGTGCGACCATTCTGAGCTTTTCCAACAACTCCCTGTTTCTCACCATGACATCACTCCAAAACCAGTTTCAATATGTCTCCGAGATCTTCCAATTCGATCGTATCAGGTGATATGACATTCTCAAATCCCGCTCTTTTCGCCTCGTTGACCCTCTTTTCACTTCCGAAAACCTTCCTCACCCTTCCATCCAAACCTACTTCACCGAAGAATGCGGTCCTCTTCCTTATTTTAGCATCGATCAACGAAGAATAGATCGCGGTTGCAACCGCGAGATCCACCCCTGGATCCCTCACATTCAATCCCCCGATCACGTTCACGTATATGTCATACTTTTCAAGTGGAATGCCGAGTCTTTTGTTCATCACAGCTGTTATCATCATAACTCTGTTCACATCCAATCCCTTCGTGAGTCTTCTCGGCATGCCAAAATTCGTCTTCAAAACTAATGCTTGAATCTCGACCAGAAACGGTCTTATACCCTCCACGATCACGGCGACACAACTTCCTGCGAGCATATCTCCGGATTCCACGAATGTCAGGGATGGATCTTCGACCTCTTTCAAACCTTTGTCTGTCATTTCGAAGATTGCCAATTCGTTCGTTGGACCGTATCTGTTCTTCATGCTTCTCAGAATTCTACGATCCGTTCTCACCTCTCCCTCGAAATACAGAACGGCATCGACCATGTGTTCCAAAACCTTTGGACCAGCTATTTCACCAGCCTTCGTTATGTGGCCAACGAGAAAGAATGTTATGCCTTTCCTCTTCGCAAGTTCAACGATTCTGCCTGTACACTCTCTCAACTGAACGATTCCTCCGGGAATCGTATCTCCCATCCTCACAGATTGGATCGAATCTATGACCACAACTTTCGGGAGTAATTCCTCAACACTTTTCAAGATGGATGAAAGCTCGTTCGAGATTGCGACGATGAATCTATCATTTCTATCTATACCAATTCTCTCTGCACGTAACATGATCTGTTCCGCCGATTCTTCTCCACTAACGAAGAGCACAGTCTCATTCTCAGAGATTTTCGAACACATCTCCATCATCAGTGTGGTCTTTCCAACCCCTGGATCGCCACCGATCAACACAACACTTCCGGGAACTATCCCACCACCGAGAACACGATCGAGCTCGTTGATTCCCGAATTGAATCTCAATATTTTGATTTCATCCAACTTCGTCAACGGCACGAGTGATATGGACTCCGTGGCTGAGTTGAACTTCTCGTCGAGGTTCAATTCGACTGATGTATTCCATTCTCCACACTGCGGACATCTTCCAAACCATTTTGGGGATTCGTAACCACAATTACTGCACACATAGACTTTTTTCTTCTTAGCCACCATTGGCTTCTCCTTGAAATTCACAGAGGATCAAGCTGTGGGAACCTTGTCCTTTATCCTTTCTCTTTCAACTCTTCTGCTGAAACTCATCTTATCGTTTTTCACACTGACGACTATGGTGTCACCTTCGACGAACTTCCCCTTCAACAATTCCTCGGAAAGGGGATCTTCGAGATACTTCTGAATAGCCCTTTTAAGTGGCCTGGCTCCATACACCGGATCGAATCCCTTCTCCATGAGGAATTCTTTCGCTCTCTTCGTGAGTCTCAATTTTATACCCCTTTCCTCCAGCCTTCTCCTAATATCCTCCAGTTGTATCTCTATTATCTTCTCCATGTGCACTCTGTTCAGAGGATGGAAGACGATGATCTCATCGAGTCTGTTCAGAAACTCGGGTCTGAACAGTCTCTTCACTTCACTCATGACTATTTCTTTCATAGTCTCGTAGCTCTTACTCTCGTCTTCGTATTCTACGAAGCCCAGATTTTTCTTGCTCTTGTTTATCAGTTCGCCTCCAAGGTTGCTCGTCATTATTATTATCGTGTTTCTGAAATCGACCACATGCCCTTGAGAATCGGTCAGCCTCCCATCATCCAATATCTGAAGTAATATGTTGAAGACATCCGGATGAGCTTTCTCTATCTCATCCAGCAATATGACGGAGAATGGTCTTCTTCTGACTTTCTCGGTGAGAATGCCACCTTCTTCGTATCCTACATAACCTGGAGGAGCACCTATCAATCTCGAAACCGCAAACCTTTCCATGTATTCCGACATATCTATTCTTATCAAGGCACTTTCATCACCGAAGAGATATTCTGCCAGCGCCTTGGCAAGCTCGGTTTTTCCCACACCGGTGGGTCCGAGGAACATGAAGGAACCAACTGGTTTCTTCGGATCTCTCAACCCACTCCTCGCACGCCTTATGGCTCTTGCAACTGCAGATATGGCTTCATCCTGCCCCACTATCCTGCGATGTAAAGCGGATTCAAGTCTCAGCAATTTTTCACTTTCGCTTTCCTCTATCCTGGTCAACGGAATTCCAGTCCAGTTTGAAACGACTTTGGCAACATCCTCGACATCGACCAGTATTATGTCGCTATCCACTCTCCTCCTCCACTCCGCATGCATACGCTTCAACTCCAGCATGAGCTTTCTCTCCTCATCTCTCAAAGTTGCAGCTTTTTCGTAATCTTGGTTCAGCACGAGTAGTTCACGCTCTTCCTTCAACTTTTTCAACCTTTCCTCCAGCTCCTTTATCTCGATCGGTGGTATGAGCGCGTTCAACCTTGCCCTTGCACCTGCCTCGTCTATGACATCTATGGCTTTATCTGGAAGGTAATGATCCGTTATGTATCTTCTTGAAAAGTGAACTGCAGCTTCGAGAGCCGAATCCGTGTATTTTACCCTGTGATGACTTTCATACCTTTCCCTCAATCCCTTCAGAATTTCGAGGGTTTCTTCGGGTGTCGGTTCGTTGACGGTGACCCTTTGGAACCTTCTCTCGAGTGCCGCATCCTTCTCTATGTATTTTCTGTATTCATCCGGTGTGGTTGCACCTATGCATCTTATCTCTCCCCTTGAAAGAGCAGGTTTCAGTATGTTCGCAGCATCCACCGCACCTTCGGCTGCACCCGCACCTACGATCATGTGTATCTCATCTATGAAGAGTATTATATTCTTATTCCTGCTAACAACATGTATGAGCTTTTTCAACCTCTTCTCGAACTCTCCTCTGTATTTTGTTCCGGCGACCAAAGCCGCTATGTCGAGTGAGAATATTATGCAATCCCTTAGGGTATCTGGAACCTTCTTATCGACGATTCTCTGCGCCAATCCTTCCACTATGGCTGTCTTACCGACACCGGGTTCTCCGATCAGAACAGGGTTGTTCTTCTTCCTTCTGCTCAAGATCTGCATGACCCTCTGTATCTCTTCTTCTCTTCCAATCACAGGATCGAGCTCGCCTCGCGATGCCATCGCGGTCAAATCGACACCAAATCCCTCGAGCTGTTTCAAAACGGAATTTGGAAGATTTTGCTGTTGGAACATTGGTGTGGCTGTCTCCGTTGGAGGGGAAATCGCATCCATGAGTTCCCTCCTCAGTTCTCCCAGATCCACCCCAAGTCTTCTCAAGACATGTGCCGCTATTCCCTCACCTTCCCTTATTATTCCCATGAGTATGTGTTCGGTCGAGATGTAATTCTGACCGAGAACCTTGGCTTCCTCATATGCAAGTTCGATTATCTTCCTCGCTCTTGGGGTCATTTGAGGAGAACGACTTATCCTATCCTGGGATCCCATTCCAACTATGGATATAATTTCATTCCTGACCTTACCGTAGTTCACCCCAAACTCTATCAGAATTTCATATGCGGTTCCGGAACCAAGTTTCAGTATCCCAAGTAGCAAATGTTCGGTTCCGACGTAAGAATGACCAAGCTTCTTCGCTTCTTCCTGAGCTGTCAGAAACACTTGTGCCGCTCTTTCCGAAAATCTATCGAACATTCATATCACCTCCGAGATATCTCATATAATATCAAAACCACGAGGTTGTTCAAAGAATGCAACACCACCGGCACCATAATATTATCTCGCATTTCATACAGAAAGTTCAACATCACCGCCAAAGTCATCACGACGGGAAATGAAGATATCGGATGAAAGAGTGCGAATATCAGGGATGTGAATATTATCGCCGTTTCCTTTTTTAAGCGTTGTCTCATGTATTCATAGAGAAAGCCCCTAAAGATGAGTTCCTCTCCGAATGGACCGATCACAACGAGGATCAGAATTGTCATGGCGTCGAGGTTGAGCTGGAGATTTTCCGTTCTTTCCGGGGGGAAGATGAACGAAATCGCCATCACGGTCAGAAACAGGATTGGAAACATTTTCATAGCCCAGAGGATATCACCAACGGTTTCCCTGCCTTTGAACCACGATCTCAGGATTCTTCTCCTGTGAGCGATGAGGAGTATGAAACATATGGAACATAAGTACCAGATGAGCCACATGGTTGGATCCACAATCTCACTCTTCGATACGTGTATCACAGCTCCGAGGGAGAGTTGAAAGAGTATGAAGAAGATGAGATCCAAGAAACGTACACCGTTGTCGTTCAATTTACCACCTCAGTATTCCCTGTATCCATTGGTTATGGGCATCCGTCTATCCTTCCCAAACGCCCTTTTCGTTATCTTTATGCCCGGAGGAGCCTGTCTTCTCTTGTATTCGTTTCTGTCAACCATCTTGGCTACCTTCTTCACGACATTTTCCTCGAATCCCATCTCCGTTATCTCTTCGACGCTTCTCTCCTCATCGACGTAGAGTTTCAGAATCTCATCCAACAGCTCATAAGGTGGCAATTTATCCTGATCAGTTTGACCGGGCTTCAATTCAGCACTCGGCGGTTTTGTGAAGACCCTTTCAGGTATTATCTCTTCTCCGTTCTTCTCATTTATCCACCGTGCTATCCTGTAGACCTCGGTTTTATACACATCCTTCAAAACTGCGAACCCTCCAGCCATATCACCGTAGAGCGTTGCGTATCCCGTAGCCATCTCACTCTTGTTTCCAGTGGTCAGGACGAGATAGCCGAACTTGTTCGACAGAGCCATGAGATAATTTCCCCTTATCCTCGCCTGTATGTTCTCCTCCGTGACATCTTCTTCCATACCCTTGAAAACTTCTCTGAGGGAATCTATGTAGGAATAGTAAACCTTTTCTATCGGTATTATGTGGTACTCTATTCTGAGATTTTTCGCCAACCTCTCCGCATCTTCTAAACTTTCCTTCGACGTGTACATTGAAGGCATCAGAACACCGATGACTCGATCCTTTCCCAGTGCTTCAACCGCTATGGAGGCAACCAACGAAGAATCTACTCCACCACTCAAACCTATCACAACTTTGTTGAAACTATTCTTGCTAACGTAATCTGATAATCCCACCTTCAAGGCTCTCAAAATCTCTTCCTCTCTTCTGATATTCCAAACGACCCTTTCGCTCTTACGATCTGTTTTATCCTTCCTCGGAACACCTGCATCTTCGAACCTCACCTTGCAACCTTCGTATTTCCAATCCCTTCTTCTCGGGTCATGCAGAGTTGCCCTCAATCCTTCATCTATGTTGAGATCCACCGTGAATATCTCTTCCTCGAAAACCTTTCCCTCGTATATGATCCTTCCTTCCGCATCTATGACCAAACTCGATCCATCGAACACGATCTCATCCTGACCACCGATCATGTTCGAATAGATTATGGCGGTGTGGTAATCGAATGCTCTCGAGGATAGATATTTCTTCCTCAATTCCCTCTTTCCACAGTAGTAAGGAGATGCGGACAGATTGACTATGACTTCTGCTCCTCCTTCAAACACTTCCTCCATCATTGGACCAGCGGGGGACCACAGATCCTCACAGATTGTTATTCCTATCTTCGCATCACCCAACTTCAAAACCAGAGCTTCATCACCCACGTTGAAATACCGTCTCTCATCGAAGATACTGTAATTTGGCAGAAGCCTCTTTCTGTAGATCCCAACGATCCTTCCATTTCTAAAAGCGACTGCCGC
>QNAU01000016.1 GCA_003641545.1 Thermotoga sp. | reverse complement strand
GAGGTCAACGGAGAAATCCAGAAGAACCGATGTGAAACATGTGAAGAGTGATGTGATAGAACACGAAAACCTGAGAAGATCGATTCTGGAAATCCACACTGTTGAGGATTCTTCTCCATACTCTGAGAAGATCCATTTGAGGTTGAAGGATAGAATCATGAACGAGATCGAGAAAACGATCGAGAGTATAGAAGCAAAGGGTGAAATCGGGAATTCGGTGAAAAAGATAAGGCTGAAGCTTCACCCACCGGAGCTCGGAAAATTGGAGATAAGAGTTGTGAAGGAAGGTAGGAAAATCGAGATCAGATTCAAGGTCCAGACTGAGACGGTCGAAAAGATCATAAAGCAGAATGTGGAAAATCTGGAGAGGAAGATCAAGGATCTTGGGTTCACTCTGAACAGGATGATCGTTGAAAGATTCGACGATTTCGAGATAAAAGCTCATCACAATGGAGATAACGGGGATGATGAAAGAAATGATCGCAGCGATGGAAATTCATGGAATCAAGGTGGTGGAGGTGAACGCGGTAGAAAACAATCTAAAAGGGATTTCTTTGAACTTCTGATGGGGAGTGATGGAGATGATGAATGGGGTTGATCCCCTACCTTACTATTTTTACTTCGATGGATTCGAATCGAGGGAGAGAAAACTTGGTGGAATATTGGATAAAGATGATTTCCTACGCCTTCTGATAACCGAACTGCAGTATCAAAATCCCCTCGAACCTCTGGACAACAAGGATTTCATCGCACAGATGGCTCAGTTCTCCTCGTTGGAACAAATGAGCAACATATCCCAGTCGATCGATAGATTCCTCGAAACCGAGATGAATGCGATGAGGTTGAACGCCATCTCGATGATAGGTAGAAATGCAGTTGTCCAGGATGATACGATCATCCTGAGCGACGGATCCGCGGAGAGGATCGATTTTCAGATCGATGAACCAGCGAACGTCATCATAACCATATACGACTCTGAGGGTAACGTCGTGAGGAGGGAGAATCTCGGAACTCTCGATCCCGGACTTCACAGCTTCGTTTGGGATGGTAGGAACGACGATGGCGAATTGATGCAGGATGGGGAATACAAGTATGAGATATCCTGTCTCACGGATGAAGGAGAAGAAAAGATAGGTGGGTTGATCGCAGGAGTCGTTGAAGCTGTCCAATTTGATGAGGATGGAATATACATCGTCATAGATGGAAGAAGATACCCACTGAGCTCTCTCGTGGAGATATCTTGACGGGGGTGAAGACCCATGATGAGATCGATGTTCAGCGGAATAACGGGATTGAAAATCTTCCAAATGGACATGGACACCATTGGCAACAACATAGCGAACGTCAACACCGTTGGATTCAAGGCATCGAGGATGACCTTTCAAACGACATTGCTTCAGACTCTGAAAGCTGCCAGTGCCCCTCAGAACAACGTCGGAGGAACGAATCCGATGCAGATCGGTCTTGGATCCAAGATAGCGAGCATAGACAAGATGATGTCACAGGGAAGCTTCCAGAACACTGGGAAGAAGACAGATCTTGCCATACAGGGTGATGGGTTCTTCATACTGAGCGATGGGGTTGGTAGATATTACACGAGGGCTGGAAATTTCGATCTCGATACGAATGGAACTTTGATTCAGCCATCGACTGGATTCAAAGTTCAGGGATGGAGTGCCAAGGTGGATCCGTCGAGTGGAAGAAGATACGTCGATACGAACGAACCGATAGGTGATATAGTCATAAGCGCTGGAATGAGCATGGCAGCTTCATCGACCTCCAACATGAAACTCGGAGGAAATCTGAAGGCTGATGTTGGACCGCAGAACTTCGTCATGAAGGTCAGAGACACCACGACGGGAACGGATTACACCGTGAGATTCTTCTTCTCGAAGACTTCGAATGATATAAACACAAGGCAAAGTGGTGATCCCTTTTCGACGAACCAATCTTACACGTGGGAAGCTGACTGGACGGGAGATGGAACTGCGGATGCGACCGGTTACATAGTTTTCAACGAGTTCGGGAGGGTCGTCAGCTCAGGTATAACGTCTGGAGGAAGTGGTGATACCATCGATCTGCCCGGTGATGCTGACATAGTCATTCCATCGACTGGGGAACCGAGATTCTACGAGGCTGATGATACATCGAATTTCTACGTGGCTGAGTTCACATCTCCAAGATACGTAACATCGGTTCAGGTCTACGATACACTCGGAAGAGCTTACAATTTGTATCTTGAATTCATAAGACTTGGAAAATATGGTAGTTTTGATAACGCATGGGTTTGGAGGGCATACACCGATACGGGCGAAACGATCGAGTACGTGAACGCATCCGGTAGCACCGAATTCGCACCGGGTCAACCCTACATCGGTGGGCTCCTCGAGTTCGACACCGCCGGAAAGTTGAGCGCTATGTGGGGAGTATACGATTCCGGTGGAACCATGGGGGTGGATACGACGAATGAGTTGAAGACGATACAATTCGACGCATCCCACAACGGTGATGGTGAGGTCAGAATAACCATAGATTTCACATCCATGACCCAATACGCTTCCCCACATTCCGCTGCGGTAACGTATCAGAACGGAAACGCGGAGGGAACTCTTCAATCCTTCGCGATAAATGAGAACGGCGAGATAATAGGAACCTTCAGCAACGGTCTGACGGACATCCTTGGAAAGATAGCTCTTTCGGTTTTCAACAATCCAGCTGGTTTGGAGGAGGTTGGGAATTCCCTCTACGTTCAATCTCCAAACAGTGGTATCCCACAGATCGGTGCAGCTGGAACGGGAGGAAGGGGAACGATAATCCCGGGTGTTCTCGAGATGTCGAACGTCGATCTGGCGGAGGAATTCACGAGGATGATAATAGCGCAGAGGGGATTTCAGGCGAACGCGAGGGTCATAACCACATCGGATACCATACTCGGTGAGCTCGTGAACATAGTGAGGAGATGAGGATGGGTGATCCCAATTGATAACCTTGACGCACATGAACGGTAAGACCTTCGTTCTGAACGCGGAGGTGATAGAAACAGTCGAAAGGACACCTGATACCGTTATAACGCTGATAAATGGGAAAAAACTGGTCGTAAAGGAAGATGTAGAAGAGGTCATAAACAAGGTGATAGAATACAAGAGGAGAATATTCGAAATACTTCTGGAGAAACGGGAGGGGTGATGTATGGATATATCCACCCTCCTCGGTATTGTCATAGTTCTGGCAGCGATAATCATGGGAATAGGAGCTGGAATACAGGCTTTCATAGATCTTCCATCCGTTTACATAGTCGTAGGCGGATCGATAGCTGCGGTGATGGTCGCTCACCCAAAGGAGTTGTCCTTCAAGTTGTTCAACATAATGATGAGCACGATAAAGGAGAAGAAGAGGGATCCGATAAGCACCATAAAAACGATCGTGACCTTCGCGGAGAAAGCGAGAAGAGAGGGATTGCTCTCACTCGAGGAGAACATAGCGGAGATAGAGGATCCATTTTTCAAACAAGGTTTACAGCTGGTTGTGGATGGGACGGATCCGGAACTTTTGAAAACCATGCTCGAATCGGAGCTGGAACTTTTGGAGGAGGATTTCGCATCTCAAAAAGCGGTCTTGGATTCGGCGGGAGCTTACGCACCGGCTTTTGGAATGATAGGAACCCTGATCGGACTGATACAAATGTTGAAAACCTTGAACAATCCGGACACGTTGGGACCAGCGATGGCGAAGGCTCTGATCACGACCTTCTATGGTGCTGTGCTCGCGAACGGTTTCTTCCTTCCGATGGCGGAAAAGATAGGCGGAAGAGCGAAGCGCGAGCTTTTGGAGAAGCGAATGATACTCGAAGGGATTCTGTCGATACAGGCTGGAGACAATCCGAGGATAATAGAGGAAAAGTTGAAGGCATACTTGAGCGAGAAAGAACTGCAACAGTACGAAGCTGAAACACAGAGAGCTGGTGTATGATGGCTAAGAAGAAATCTGAGGGGAGAAGAGGCTCACCCGCTTGGATGACCACCTACGGCGATATGGTCACACTTCTTTTGACCTTCTTCATAGCCCTGATATCGATGTCAACCATAAGTCCCGGAAAATTCCAACAAGTTGCGGCAGGGCTCCAGATGATCTTCTCGGGGAAACCACCGAGTGTTCTACTTGGGGGAAAATCCCTCAACAAGGAACCGCTGATAACCTCGAAAAAGGGAATAAAGGAAGAGTTGATGAGAATAATAGAGGATGAGAGATACAAGGGAAAGATAACGATCGAGGAGACCGACAAAGGGGTTGTGATAGTTCTGAAGAACATGGCGTTGTTTGAACCTGCGAGCGCAAAACTCACGGCTCATGCTAAGAGCATACTCGCAAAGATAGGGACCATAGTGATAGAACACACGACGAACGTTCTCGAAATATACGGATACTGTGATGATACACCATTACCGAAGAATTCGATCTACCCCTCAAAATGGCACCTCGGATCGGCGAGAGCTGCAAGTGTTGCCAGATTTTTCGCGGTCGAACTGAAGGAAAAGAGGATAAGGGAGAGACTGGCGGATATCCAACTCGGAAGATTCTTACCCGACTATTTCTACAATCCGGACAGGTTCATACCGATAGGCGTGGGAGACAAAGCCATATTGAAGGAGATCAAAAGGCTGGAAGCGGAATTTACCGCCAAGATGAAGTTGCTGAACGATAAACTCATGAATGGAAGCGTGAGCAAGGAGGAATGGAAAAAAGAGAGCGAGAAACTCAAGGAGGATTTCGATGAGAAGCTCAAGGAACTCAGGAAGGAATACAGGAGAATTGATATACTGGTAAAAAGAGAAGCGGTGAGGTGATACCCTTGCCCGAGGAGGAAGAGATACGGGAAGGAAAGAAAAGGGGTGGATTGATGTCCCTGATAATATCCATCGTGGTTGCGGCGGTCGTATCTTTCGCTATAACATTCTTGATGCTCAACATGATAGGAACGAACAAAGCTAAGGCGCAAAAAGCTCAAGAACAACAGGAACAACCGGTTGAGATAAAAGCCATACTGATTCAACCCGGATCGATGTACACTTTCATGTTGAAAGGTGGAAAGAACATCGTGGTCATCGATTCTCTGAGTTTCAAGGTTGGAAGTGATCAGTGCAGGGCTTCAATCGCGGAGAAGAAGGATGAGATATTGGATGCCATACAGGAGATATTCCTGAGAAAGGAATTTCAGGAACTCGGATCCGCAGCTGGATTGGATCTTCTGAAGAAGCAGATAAAGGATGCGGTGAACAGAATAACAGGATTCGTGGGGGAGAAGGAAAAGTTCGGCGTCGCACGTGTATTTTTGTACATAAAAGCCATCTCCTCCGTGGAATGAGGTGGTGAGTATGTCGGATGTTCTGAGTCAGGAAGAAATAGACAATTTACTCGCCGCTCTGAACAAGGGTGAACTTTCCGCCGAGGAGATAAAGAAGGAAGAGGAAAGGAAAAAGATAAAGACCTACGATTTCAGCAAACCAACGAAATTCTCGAAGGATCAAATAAGGACATTCGAGATGATCCACGAAAATTTCTCGAGGGCTCTGTCAACCTACCTTTCCGGTAGAACGAGATCGCTCGTGAACATAAATCTCGTGTCCATCGATCAGATAACTTACAACGAATTCATAAGATCGGTTTCCAATCCCACCTTCATGGTCATATTCACCGCCAAGGAGTTGAAAGGCAGTTCCATAATCGAGATAAACCTCAACGCGGTCTTCACCATAATAGACAGATTGCTCGGTGGTCCGGGGATAGTGACCGGAAGCCTGGGCAGATCCTTGACCGATATAGAGGTTAACATAATGAAAAGGGAAGTCTCGGCTATACTTGGATACTTGAAAGAAGCATGGTTGAGTTTTTTGGAGTTCACCCCTGAGATAGAAGCGGTGGAAACAAACCCACAGTTCGTGCAAATAGCACCTCCGAATGAGATGGTGCTCTTGATAACCTTCGATCTGACGATAGGACAGGTTGAGAGCTTCATGAACATCTGCTGGTTGTCCTCTGTTTTGGAACCCTTTGCCCCGAGGTTCTCCAGCCAGATGTTCTTCACCAAATCTTCGGAAAAGTCCAGCCCAGAGAACATCGAATTGATAAAGAAAAATATGCTGAGAACGAAATTAGAGGTTAGTGCTCTCCTTGGAAAGAGCGTTTTAACCCTTGGAGAACTCCTACAACTTCAGGTTGGTGACGTGATAAGGCTGAACACCAAGGTTGGTGAGGAGATAGATGTGCTGGTTCAAGGGATCCCCAAATTCAAGGGAATACCGGGGAAGAGGAAGGACAGGAAGGTAGTCAAGGTGACCAAGATCTGCGAGGAAACCATCGATCTCGTCGAGATGCTGATGAACGGTGCAGGAGTCGAGGTAGGAGGTGAAAAGTGATGGGTGACTCCAACGAATTCCTCAGTCAGGAGGAATTGGATGCACTCCTGAAAGGTTTACAGGAGGATGAATCATCCGGATCCGAGAAAGAATCGGCGGATTCCAAGTCGGAAGATTCTCTGACGCCCGAAGAGCTCGATGCCATAGCGGAGATATCGAACATAAAGATGGGATCGGCAGCAACTGCGCTGTCAACCATACTTGGGAAGACGGTGAATATAGAGACTCCCGAAGTCTCCGTGATGACCCTGAACGACCTGAAGAAGAGATACAAAGGGAACATGATAGTGACAGCCATAGAATACACCGAAGGTCTGAAGGGATTGAGTGTTTTGATGACCGAACCGAAGGTTGCGGCGGTTATAGCCGATCTGATGATGGGAGGAACTGGGAAGACGGAGAAGGAGACGGTGGATGAGATAGGGTTGAGTGCGGTCGGTGAAGCCATGAACCAGATGATGGGATCAGCCGTAACCACGCTCTCCGATTTCCTCGGAATGGTGATAAACATAGCCCCACCGAACATCAAGATACTGAATTTCGATGATCCGAACTTAGATTTTCCACCGGTTCAGGCGGATCCAAACGAACCCCTCGTCATAGTGCAATTCAAGATGAAAATAGAGGATCTGGCGACGACCTATCTGGTAGAGGTTTACTCGATGCATCTGATAAGAGAGTTGATAAGAAGGTTCAAGGAGAAAGTGCTCGAGGAAACGAAGGAAGAACAAAAAGAACTCACACAGGAGAAAGTCACAATTTCACAGCCAGCTGAGCCACAGAGAAAGGAAGAGAAGGTTCCAGTGAGAAAAGTGGAATTCGCGGAGATGGAGAGTGAAGGAACACAACCTTTTGAGATAGAGGATGACAGGTTGAAGATGCTCTACGACATTCCGCTTGAGATATCCGTCGAACTCGGAAGAACGAGAATGACCTTAAAGCAGATCTTGGACATGGATATAGGTTCCATAATCGAGCTCGAAAAGTTGACAGGTGAACCGGTGGATGTTCTGGTCAACGGCAAACTCATAGCCAGGGGAGAAGTCGTCGCCATAGGTGAAAATTTCGGCGTCAGGATAACCGAGATAGTCAGTCAAAAGGAGAGACTGTACAGTCTGAGATGAGGAGGAAGTAATCTCGTGAACATCAAGAAAGTGCTGTGGATGTCGAATGGAATGGTGGATCTTCTTCCAACGTTGATGGACTTCGGGATAAATGTGTTCGTTCCAAAGGATTTCGAATGTCCAAGCGATTTTAAATTCCACAGGTTGGAAAATCTGAACAGGATATTCCTCGAGGAGACCTCGGAATTCGACATGATGGTCATCGAGATACCAAGTCCATCGAATCTCAGGGATGAGGAGATTCTCCTCAATTCGATTGAAACGGACAGGAGTGATCTCGTTAAATTCTGCGTCAAGAACTACAGGGAGATCGTTCCCGTAGTTGACAGGGAAGGGCTCGAGAGGGTAATTCACCACATAGAGGAGTGCGGTGATGTTCCCCTCCAGGAGAGAAGGAAACTATCTTTGAAGGCTCTTTTGAAACTCATAGATTACTACACCAAGATCCACTCCATGCTCTCCGAAGTCTATGCATCTGAGAAGTTCGAACATCTGATACTTGAGAAGATAGACGATCTACTGTACGGTGAAAATCCCCATCAGGAAGCATCCATCTACAAGTTGATGGGAAGAAGGACATTCCTCGAGGGGATAGAACCATCGACCAGGATCGAGCTATCCTCGAACAACCTCCTCAACATCCACGAAGCGTTGAGGTTGATGAAACACCTGCCGAACCATTCCGCGATCCTCTGTGCCCATGGTTCCATAAGAGCGGTCGCAACTTTAGATGACCCCATCGAGAACGTGAGATGGGTCGTCAGAATATGCGAGAGATCCAGAATGAGAGGTTCGGTAGTGTTCAAGGGAAAGATCGATGGGAATATCAAGAAACTCCTCTCGGATTCCGTTTACATGGTCGTTGCGGAGGATATTGAGGGAGAGATTCCAGGTCCCGCAAAGAGTGTGAAGGTGCGGAATATGTCCATCGAGGATGAGAAAAATGTTTACCATTCTCTGGGAAATGGATTCGTGAAGTTCGACACGGATTTCGAGGATGCTCAGGGGAAGGCGAAGGATCTCAATGCGGATGGAAAATTGGCTGTCACGATATCCAAATTTTTGAGATCCGCATCCGCCGTCATGGTAAAGAATGGAATGAGCATCGGTTTGGTGAACAACGCGTCGAGTGCTTCCGAGGCTCTGAAATATCTCATATTTTCGTCCAAAGATTTCGAGGAGGATGAGGTGAAGGGATGCACCGTTGCGGTTGATGAAACCATACTGGAGAAGGAAATCCTGGATTCACTCCGTCGAATCGGCGTTGAAACGCTGATAGAACCCGGCGGAAGCAGGAAGGATGAAGAATTACTTGAAACTGCCAAGAATCTCGGCATGAAGCTCCTTTTCACAGGTGTGAGACATTTCAGACATCTCTGAAGGATACACAGTAAACTCATCGATGATCCTTTCCCACGGAATCACGATATCCTTGACTTTCATGTACAATCCCACGGATTTCACCACGAACCTTATCCTGTCCCTTTCAACTTCCGCCAAGACGTAGTGAAGGAATCCCGCCATTTCCCTTTTGGACCACGGGAGATGTCTTCTCTTCTTGGAATAAAGTCCAAAACCGAGAGGTGCCCCACCTCCACCGGTCACCACGTAGTGTATCCCGTTTCTGAAAAATCTCTCGTAATCATGAATGTGTCCACTGAAAACCGCGTTCACGTGGTATCTCTCGAATATCTCTCTCCATTCATCCTCGAGTGTTGGTTCATCGTTTGGTGTGTTGGTGTAGAAGGGATGGTGAAAGAAAACGAGCTTGAATTTTTTATCTCTGTTCTTCTCGAGATCCTCGATCAACCATCTTGTCTGTTCCTGCATGAGCGGTGTTCCACGTGGAACGTTGCTGTCCAAGACGACAAAATGGACCTCACCGGCGTTGAAAGAATACCATCTCCTCTCGAAATCCCCTCCTCCCCTTGGATTCATGAATATGAAGTAATAGAGTATCGCGTTCCTCTCGTGGTTGCCGAGAACAGAAAAGTAAGGGACCTTCGATGTCAATTCAGCCACCGCATCAAAGAATCTGTCCCAGTATCCTTCGTAATCCCCACTGTCCACGAGATCCCCGACATTTATCACGAACGCTGGTTCTTCCTGTGCAATCTTTTCAGCCACCATCCTGTGCCATTCATCGTTCGTTCTGGTATCTCCATACACGACGAATTTGAACTCCGCTGAATCGAGAGTTCTGAACCCACACACAGCCCTTTTTCCATCGATCCGAACTTGAACTCTGTATTCTGTGTTGGATTTGAGGTTCACGAGCTTGATCGAGTGGAAATTGTCGAATAGGGGATCCTTCATTCTTCCAACGATCTTTCCATCTTCCATCAAGATCAGGGAAGCAGTCGCCGGTTTCGAATATTTGAAATTCAGGTACGCACTGTCCGTGGAGAGGGATGTTATGTAAGGTCTCCACAGAAATTCACCCTCAACTGATTGAAGGATGATCTTTTTGTTCTTCGGATCCACTTTCTTCACACGATATCCTTCCATCTGGTATGGGAAGAATTCGTAATTTCCAACCGGCAGTTTGAAATGTAGGATGCCTTCATCATCGGTTGTCGAGACCGTCAAGATCTTTCCATTCTCCCCTATACCCATCCTAAGCCCCTTCACTTTCACTCCTTTCTCATCCAAAACCTTGTATTTCTGCACATCAACATTCCCTTCAAAATCTCCCCGGAGTTCTTCGATGTCCAAGCCCACTCGGAACATCAGAGAGAACTTCGTTTTCTTTGAATCTGCCTTCCTCTTGGAAAGAATCATCAACCCCTTGGCAGTGTATATGGATTTTGAATTCTCCATGCGGATGAGGTATGCGACATCCCTTCCTTGTACGAAAACCATTCCCCTTCGATTGTCTCGAAGTATGACGGGAGACAGATCGCATATCTTGAGCAGGATTCTCAGGATCAGATTTTCGTTCCGCTTGGAGTCCACGGTGATGGATACATTCAAATCCTTCCCATTCAGAGAATACACGAGTTTCACATTTCTATCATCCACATTCCCGAAGAAGGTGATCTTTCCATCCCGGATGATGTGATCGTGAAATTTTATGAGCTTGTTGTTCATCGTGAATTTCATCGTTCCAACTGCATCGTATCCAATGGATGTCAACACAGCACTTTTCAACGCTCCGACATCATCACCCGAACCATCCACGGTGAATCTTAATTCATCGTTCGATAGCACAATGTCTTCCGGATCCTCGTATGGACACATTCCTCGAAGTGGCATGGCATCGGGATTCGTCAACACTTCGACCATACCAAAGGCAAACAGATACGCCATGATGAGCATCATCCAAAATGCCAGGATCTTCCTCAAATTCTCGCCTCCCTTTCAATCACCATAACTTTGAGAAATACTTCCCTATCCATTCCGCAACGACTTCCGCTATCTTTTCCGAATAACTTCCTCTGACGAGCCTCATCTCAACGGACGGATTTGAGAGGAAATCGCACTCTAAGAGAAGGGAAGGCATATTCGTGTAGGCGAGGACGGCAAACTCACCTTTCTTAACTCCTCTGACCTTGAATCCACGATCTTTCAGAAATTTTGCGAGATCTTCTGCCATCTCCAAGCTTTCCGCTGTGTGATTCCTCTTCTTCATCACCCGAATCGCTATCTTGTCCTTATCCTTGACCGGATCCAAATTTTCCCTCCACACTAACCTTCTTATGTATCCATCCTCCGAGAAGTCGAAATAATAGATCTCCATCCCTTCGACGGATTTGTCATCGCACGAGTTGAGGTGCACACTGAGAAAGAGATCGGCGTTGACGGAGTTCGCGAATTTCGCTCTGTCGTACAGATCCACATAACTGTCCCCCACCCTTGTGTAATAAACCATGAAACCTTTCTCCTTCAACTTCTTTCCCATCTCCTTCGCTATCTTCAACACGATATCCTTTTCCAAATTCCCAAAGATTCCAACCGCTCCGGAATCCACACCACCGTGTCCCGGATCGATGACTATTCTCATGCTTTTTGAAACACTGGTTTTTCTCTTCTTCACCATCTCCTCGACGTATCCGACATTCTCAAAATCGAACACAAATCTTCCAACTTCCTCGACGGAGATCCTGAAGGTCGTTCCAACGTTGTAATGAAATACTATTCTGACGGTCGATGGATTGAACTGGGACAAAGTGAAGGATACGAGAGATGAGCTGTTTATCTCCTTTTTCAGATGTGGAGGATCGATGAAAGCCCCGAACACATCCACTATCAACTTCGATTCATCGGTTTCCACAACCTTGTAATTCACACTCTTGCTGAATTCCAGTATGGCTCTGGTTTTTCCATCGGTCAGTATGTTCACGTTGAGAATCTTAGACAATCCAAGTTCGACTTCTATCTTCTTACTCCGTTCATCGTATCTCAGATTGAATCCCATTATTTCCGCGATCTCGCGAAGAGGTATGTAGGAT
>QNAU01000015.1 GCA_003641545.1 Thermotoga sp. | reverse complement strand
GTTGTGGAAGACAAGATGGAACTGATCGTCTTTCCGACGGATCCACCGATTGCCGTTGACAAGAAAGATATTGTGGGTTTGTTGGATCCGTCCGAAAACATGAGTTTTCTTCCAAGTGGGAAAAATGTTGTGGGTGTTGCTTATTTCATGGAAAGGATTATCCCCGTGTATGGAATGGATCCTTCAAAGAATTGTGGATCTGAAATCATAGTGGTCTTCAAAAACTGGAAGGCTCTTCTTCTACCTGTACCACTTAGAAAGGGAATCATCAAACTGATGGATTATCTCTCGGAGGATTCCCCCTTCAAAACTGTTGCTGTATCGGAGGATGGTTCCGAATATTTCCTTCTGAAACCGAACATGATCGATGAGATAGTTGTGAGAGGGGAAATATCATGGAGGACATAAGGGCGATATTCGTCGAGGAATTCAGATCGAGAACACATGAAATAATTTCGATACTGGAAAGGGGGGATCTTGAAAAATCCGAGTTGAACGATCTCTACAGGCATTTTCACACCTTGAAAGGTTCTTCTCAAATGATCGGACTCGAAAATTTTGGAAAACTCTTCCACAGAATCGAAACAATTTTCAAAGCGGTGGTTAAGGGAAAAAGTGAAGTGGATCCAGACAAACTGGAACGGGTGAAGAATCTGATGATACATCTTCTCGATGTGAATATAACTGATGATCTGAGCTTGTCGAAACTTGAAAAATTGATAGATTACATAGATGGCAGGAAGGACACCATTGAGCTGGGGGAGAGCGAAAAAAGTACCGATTTCAAGGTGAACGAATTGAGGAGAACACTCTCACTTGTGATGGATTCACTTTCAAGGGCTCTGGCTGTTTCGAGAGAAACCTTGAGAAGGATGGAACGATCGAAGGTAGAGGATCTCGTATCCTTATTGGGAGAGACGTTGAAACTTGTGGAAGATTCGCTCAGAATAATCGAATACACAAAGCTGGATGATTTCATGATCAGTTTGAAGAGATTGGTTGATGATATGGCAAGAAGGGAAGGAAAAGAGATAGAGCTGATCATCGAGGCGATGAAGTTGTTCATAGAGAGAAAAACCTTTTCAGCTATATATGAACCTCTGATACACATAGTCAAAAACAGTGTGAAACACGGAATAGAACTTCCTGAAGAGAGGGAAAAACTTGGGAAACCGAGGAAGGGAAGGATAACGATAAGGGTTGAACCCGATGAGAAGGGAATAACCATAACGGTGGAGGATGATGGAAAAGGAATAGATGTTGAAATGTTGAAGTTGAGAGCAAAGGAAATAGGCCTGGATTATGACGATCCACTTGAACTGATATTTGTTCCAGGTCTCAGCACTCTACAGAATGAGGATATGGATGGTGGAAGGGGAATAGGAATGTTCGCCGTCAAGGAAGCTTTGAGAAAACTTCGCGGTTCCATAAAGGTAGAAACCGAGAAGGGTAAGGGAACGAAGGTAATTCTGTTCGTTCCTTACACGACTATGTCGGAATTTTTGCTTGTCCTGAGACGCGAGAAGATCACCTTCGCTCTTCCGGTTGATAAAATAAGGAAAATAACCTTCTTGGATGAAATGAAGAAAGTGGAAGATGAAAAGGTGATGATCGAATCATCCGAGGCCTTCAACTTGGATTACAAAACTGAGCCAAGATACGCTGTAATATTGGAGAGAAAAGCTATCTTGGCGGACGAGATAATCGGCGTTGAAAGATACATTGTGAGAAGATCCGAACTTCAAGATGTCTATCCGAATGTTAGAGGGTGGATTTTGAGGGATAGAAGACCTGTACCAGTACTTAATTTGAGTTGAAGTTGGAGGTGCATCTATGTCTCTGAAATTCAAATACGCCATCTTGATACTTCTATCTTTTCTGGCTGTGTCCATACCGACCGAGATCCTGCTCTGGGAATTCACGAAAAAACAGGCGGAAGAATTTGAAATGGGAAGTTTAAGGAAGCAAACTGAATTATCGAGTAGAGTTATAACAACCGTTTTAAAATCCCAGGTGTTCTTCCTCGGGAAGCTCTTAGCAAACACATCATACGTCGGTGAATTTCCAGACTGGTTGGTTTCACAGAATATCAAGCATACCGAGGATAAAGATGAATTCAGAATCTACCCGAAGGATTTTGTCTATCTCGACGGTGTGAGCGACAAATACACTTTCTTCGTGGTGAAGAGTGACGATGAACAGAACATTGTCAACCTGAAGGTGGACATGTTCAAACTTTTTAGCTCCGCACTACCGAATTACACCTGCATTCTCGATTCCAGTGGAAGAATACTATATCATTTCGAACCGAGCATGGTTGGGAAGACTTTGGAACAGATAGGGGTGGAAGATCTGTATGAATGCTATAGAAACAAAAAGGAAGGATACTGCATTTACACTTTCAAGGAAAAACGGATGGGATACTTTTCGAAACTTCTCATACCTGGAAAATCCTCGCTGTATGTTTTCACCTCCACACCGCTGAAAGAAATCTTCGAGGCGTCATCACTCATATCGAAAACCTTGCTCTTCAGGACGATCATCTTGGCTTTCTTGGTATTCTTGGTGATGATACCGTTCAGCTCGTCCATCGTGAAGAAACTCAGAAAATTCATGGAACCTTTGAGGGAAGTGGTGGACGTCACGAATGATCTCGTGGAAGATCTCGCAGCTTCCTCTGAGGAATTGGCTTCATCGGTTGAATCGATGGAGAAAAATGCGCAGAATGTTATGGATGAAATGGCGCAGACTCTCGAAGAAGTCAACGTGGGTGAAAATGAGATAAAGAGAAGTACGGAAACGATAAGGAACATAGTATCAGGTTTGAAAGACTCCGCAAACTCCTTGGAAGAACTCTTGAAGGCGAGTGAACTGGTTGAAAAGATGGCGGGAACCATAAAGACCATATCGGAAAGGATAAACATACTGTCGATAAATGCGGAAATAGAGGCATCCAGAAGGGAAATAGATCCAAGGGCATTTGAGGCGCTTTCAAGGGAGATAGGAAAACTTGCCATGGAAACCCAACAGAAGTTGGCGAGCATCGAAGAATCCGTGTTGAACTTGAAGAAAACCATAGGTGATGTGTCGAATCTCAACGAGAGGATAACATCTGAAAGCTCTTCAATAATGGAAGCCATATCCAAGATTCACGTGGTCATAGGGAAGATGAAAGATTCTATATCATCATTGGAAAAACATTTCTCGGAGGTTGGGGAGGCATCCCAGGACATCCTCGCCGGATCGGAGCAGGTTGCAGCTTCAGCACAACATCTCAAGGATGTTGCCAACAGGACTCAAAGCACCATGAAAGAATTGGAAAAAGGTTTGAGTAAAATATGAAAAATATAAAACACCAAGTGTAGATGGTGGGAGGTGATTTTCTTGAGAAAGATCGCGTTTATTGTGATACTCGCTTTTCTGATAATCGGAAGCACGTTTCCTCAAAATACACTTGTCATATACACCTACGACAGTTTCGTCTCTGGAATAGCCAAGGTTGTGATTCCAAAGTTTGAGAGAATGTATGGTTGTGAGGTTAAGGTTTATTCATTTGGAGATGCTGGAAATGCCTTGATGAGGGTGTTCATGGAAGGTGATAAAACCAAGGCGGATATTCTGCTCGGACTGGATCAGAATATGATCATAGATGCGTTCAAAAAGGGTATCTTCGAGCCTTACAAACCGTTGAATCATTCCCTGATAAAATACCCCGAATTTTTGGATGAAAGATGGAGGGTTGTTCCATACGATTTTGGTGCAATCGCGATAGTCTACGATTCGGAAGAGGTGAAGGATCCTCCAAAATCCTTCAAGGATCTTCTGGATGAAAGATGGAGAAGATCCATCATAATCGAGGATCCACGGACATCCAGCACAGGTAGAGCTTTTCTCATTTGGACAGTGGCGGTGTTTGGTGAAGATGGTTTTGTGGATTTCTGGAGAAAATTGAAACCGAACATATTGACTGTGACCGCTGGATGGGATGAAGCTTTCCAGCTTTTCGAAGCTGGGGAAGCTCCCATGATGGTGAGTTACGCCACCGATGGAGCCTATAGTTATTACGCATACAAGAGTACGAGATACAAAGCGGTGATTCCAGAAGAAGGTGCGTTTGTTCAGGTGGAGTATGCTGGTATTCTCAAATTTTCGAAGAATAAGGAATTCGCCAAGAGATTCATGGAATTTCTCCTGATGGATCAGTTTCAGTCGGAGATCCCGTTGAATCAATGGATGTATCCCGTGACCGATGTTGAACTTCCCGATGTTTACAAATATGCAGCTACGGTCGAGAAAATTTTGAAAGTTGATCCATCCGAGGTTGAGAGAAAAATGGATGAATGGATAAACAAATGGCTCAACATTATGATGGAAAAGTAAAAGATTGGTTTTCAATATTCATAGTAGTCATTCTGGCTTTTTTTCCATTCGCTCTTCTTGTATCTTTCTTTTTGAAAAGTCCGGGGGTTTTCAAAGTTATCAAGACACCCTACGTTATATCCGTTGTAAAATTCACATTCTTTCAGGCAATTCTGTCCGCCGTTTTATCCATCTTCATCGGATTACCCGGTGCTTACCTGCTTTCAAGAACGAGAATACCGCTCAGATCACTCTTCAGATCGTTGTCCATGGTTCCATTCGTGGTTCCTGGAATAGTGATGGCTTTAGGTATGGTGGGAATACTTGGAAGAAAGGGAATTCTGAGTTTGATCCTTTCGATCTTCGGATTCAAACCTCGGAGTTTTCTATATTCCTTCTGGTCGATAATATTGGCTCATGTCATCTACAACTTCCCGGTGACCATAAGGGTTGTTGGTGATGCTTGGGAGAGGATAGATGAAGATACGGTGAATTCCGCCATGCTTGAAGGGTATGGAAGATTCGGAGCATTTCTGAGGATAGACTTGCCTCTTCTGTTTCCTTCGATATTGTTCAGCTTTCTCCTCTCATTTTCATACTGTTTTACGAGTTTCTCCGTGGTCATGATAATAGGTGGTGTTAGATTCTCTACAATGGAAGTCCTGATATATTCCAATCTGAGATCATTCTTGAATCTTGACGTTGCGTTAAGTTTGACGATTTTCCAATCCATGATACTGGGAATGGTTTCCCTCATAACATTCAAGCTCGGTGGTTTCATCCTCGAGGAACCTACGAAGGTTTCCCGTGGTGAGAAGATTCCACGTTGGACCTTGTTTTATTCCATCCCCATGATCGTATTCGGTTTCAGTCCCATAATCTCATCCATTTTACTCGGATTCGTGGAACATGGTGGGATGGGATTGTCGAATTTCATGGCATTCTTTTCACACGATTCTCCCGCACTCGAAAATCTCACGAAAGCGTTGGGTTTCACCTTGTTCTATTCAACCTCAGCGTCTCTTTTCACCTTGTTCATATCATTCATGGCTGGATACTCCGGTAAGTTGATTCACAGATTCTTAGCGAATATGTTGGTGGGAATTTCTCCCGTCACTTTGGCTTATGGATACAGCATTTTGGGAAAGATGATGAACATGGACATCAATTCCATGCATATTTTGCTCATACCGATATACACGGTGATAACCTATCCCATCGCACTCACTATCATGACATCCACCTGGAGATACTTCCCAAAACAGCTCTTGGAGATGGCGGAAGTGGATGGAGCGGATAAATTTCAAAAATTCTTTCACGTTATATTACCGAATATGAAGGAAGAGATGATCTCAAGCTTTCTTTTATGTTCCGCGGTGTCCATGGGTGAACTCGCTGCAACTTTGACTTTACAATCTCCCGATTTCCTGACCATATCCACGTTAATATACAGGATGTATTCATCGAGACATTTTCAAGAGGCGAAGGTGCTCAACACCATTCTCAGTGCGATGATCATAGCGATGTTCATACTTGGAGAATACATTTCCAAAAGTGATGAGGAGTGAGGATGTGGGATTTTGAAAAGGGCTTTTTTCTCCATGCTGATTTTGACGATCATATGGGGAAGCACATTTCCATTACAGAAGATCGTCCTCGTCGGGATCTCGCCCTTCATTTACAATTCAATGAGGTTCTCGCTCGCATCCATCCTGTCGTATCTCATCTGGGGATTTGGATCGATAAAATACGGTGCCATACTCGGATTGTTTCTCTCATGCGGATACATCACACAAATCTGGGGATTGACCATGACCACCGCATCGAAGAGTGGTTTCATAACCTCACTATACGTCGTTTTGGTTCCCCTTATTTCATATTTTCTGGAGAGAAAGAAGGTGAGTGTATTACAACTACTGGGTTTCTGTTTCGCTTTCATCGGTATGTATCTTCTTTCAGGTGGGGTGGACGGTTTCAACTTCGGGGATTTTCTCAACCTTCTGTGCGCGGTGAGCTTTGCATTTCATGTTGTCATGATTACAATATTTTCAAATAAAGTTCACCATTCAAAATTGCTCACACCACAATTTTTAACAACCGCTTTGATCAATTCACTTCTTGGGATCCATGGCAAATGGAAGATTACATTTCCCATCCTCGGTGTTGTGATCTACACCGCGATCTTTGCCACCGTGTACGGGATATACATTCAGACGAAGTATCAAAAAAGGATCGGTAGCAACACAAGTGCCTTGATATTCTCTGGAGAACCAGTATTTTCCGCCATTTTCTCGTATCTCATACTTCACGAGAAAATGACAGTTTTTCAAATTGTCGGAGCGGGCTTACTCTTGACAGCCATCCTGATGAGTTCGGTTGGAATGGATGAAATCTGATAGAATATTTCAATCAGGAGGTGAGAATATGGAAGATACCGAGGAATTGAGAAGGATCATGAAAGAGGTCGTGGATTTCTTCGATGTTCTCGTTCAAATGAGATACCACTCGAGGAAAACATTCAAAGTATCTTTCATCAACGGAAAGGTGAAGAGTATAGATTCCGGAACTCTCGCTGGTCTTGGAGTTAGAGTTTGGGTGGATGGTATATGGGGTTTTTCATCCACGACTGATCTATCGAAAGATGGTATGTTCAACACGGTGAAATCCGCCTTGAATGCTGCCAAGCTTGGCAAGGGATTGAAGGAAGAAAGGGTTCGCGAATTGAGAAATTCACCTGTTACGGGGGATCTGTTCGTCGAAGAGAATAGGCCATTGGATAGTGTTCCAATCGAAGAGAAGATCGAGTTAGTGAAGAAACTCGATTCACAACCCCGCAAGATGAGTGATAAGGTAGTATCGACGAATGCCATGTACATGGAGATGATAGACGAAAAGATCATCGTCACTTCCTACGGAACTGATGTTTATTACAGAGATCCGAAATCTGATCTCAGGTTGAGCGTCGTTGTTTCGAACGGGAATGAAATGGAGTTTGGATATTCCTCCTTTGGGGCGACTGGAGGATGGAAGGAATTGTTCAGAAGGTACAGTTCAGATGAAATGATAGAAGAAGCTGTGAAGATAGCGATCGACAAGTTGGGAGCGAAGTATGCGGAAGGAGGCGATCATACGGTTGTTCTTCATCCATCCTTAGTTGGTGTTTTGGCGCATGAGGCGATAGGTCACACCGTTGAAGCGGACTTTGTTCTATCCGGTTCCATAGTGAAGGGAAAGTTGGGGGAAAAGGTGGCGAGCGATCTGATAACTTTGGTGGATGATCCAAATCCAAACATAGAAAAAGGTGCCGCCGGTATCCTACTCGTCGATGATGAGGGAAATGAAACCACGAAAGTCACGATAATAGGAAACGGCATTTTAAAATCCTATCTTCACGATTCGGAAACATCCGCACTGTTCAATGTTGAGAATACTGGAAATGCGAGAGCCTTCACTTACTCGGATGAACCGATAATAAGGATGAGAAACACCTACATAATGCCCGGTGAGAGCGATCCAGAGGAGATAATCTCCTCCACCAAGAGTGGGTATTATCTCAAGGGACTGGGTGGTGGTGGACAGGCAGATGCAAATGCGGAATTCATGTTTGGCGTTCTCGAGGCTTGGAAGATAGAGAATGGAAAACTCGTTCATCCTGTGAGGGAGGTGACCATCTCAGGGCAAGCTTTCGATGTTCTATCATCGGTGGACATGGTGGGAAATGACTTCATGTTCACACTCGGAGCTGGATATTGCGGGAAATTTCAGCCTGCTAAGGTCGATGCTGGAGGTCCTCACTTGAGATGTAGGGTCAAGATAGGAGGTAGGAAGTGATGGATATAATGAAATTCATGAAAGAAAAAATAGATGGATTGAAAGCGAAGATCGTAAGGTCTGGATTGAAGAAGGTGGAAATTTTCCTCCAGAGAAGGAATTTCAAGAGGGTGTTCTTCGAGAAGAACGAGTTGAAAACGTTGAATCAGGATGATCTGGTCGGTGTTGGTATCAGGGTTGTGGAAAACAACAGACAGGGATTCTCCTTCACCAACGATCCAAACGAAGTGTTCGAGGTGTTCGATAGAGCCAAGGAGTTGGCAAGGTTATCCGAAGAGGATGAGTATCTGGATCTACCGGAACCAAAAGAATGTGTCCTCGTTGAGGGAATATACGATGATAGATTTGAGGAATTCGATCTGGAAAGAACTTTGATGTTGGGGAAGAAGATGGTGGAAATACCGAGAAGAGTGGACGGAAGGGTCAGTTTGGATTCTGCGGAATTGACGATAACGGTGATGGAAAATTTAGTTTGGAACACACTCGGTTTGGAACTGAGTGAGAGAAAGACCACAGCCCTGTTCTTCCTCATGGGAATGGCGGTCGAAGATGACAAAGTTTCATCTTTTGATTACGTTGCGGATGCGAGCGTCGAGAGTTCCGACTTGGATGAGAGGATCGAAAAATCCGCGAGGGTTTTTGCAAACAGGGTGATCAGCTCACTCGGAGCGAAGAGTTGTCCGAGCTACAAGGGAAAAGTTCTTTTGAGTCCAAACGCGGTTGGAACGATATTGGTACAGTCGTTGAATTTTCTCGTTAACTCTGAAAATGTTCAGGAAGGCAGAAGCCCCTGGGCTGGTAAACTGAACGAAAAAGTGGCATCGAAAGTTCTAACCTTTCTCGATTCCCCGAGAAAGCCGAGAAAATTCACATCGGTTTCCTTCGATAGGGAAGGGGTCCCAACGAGAGATCTTGTCATAATCGAAGACGGTGTTCTCAAATCCTACATATACAACACCTACAGGGCAAGAAGGGAGAACAGAAAATCAACTGGCCACGCTTCGGGTGGTTATCAATCCACCCCATCCGTTTCGATGAACGCACCGGGTTTGAAAGGTTCGTTCAGCCTCGATGAGATGCTGAAAATGATGGATGAAGGTATCTTCGTCCGAAGATACAGTGGCAACGTGAATCCAGTGAACGGTATTTTCTCTGGAACGGTCAAAGGTGGAAAATATGTGAAAAATGGGAATTACGTATATCCACTGATCGGTACCATGATATCTGGCAACATATTTGAATTACTCAACAACATAACGGCAATATCCGAAGAAACAGAAACCACGTTCTTTGGTGAATTGCCCTATGTTTTGGTTGACAACGTTGATGTGGTGTCATCCTGAATGGTTTTGAATTCACATCGTTAATGTGTTTCAATTCATCAAAAGTTCAAATTCACACATCGAACACGACTATGGTTCTTAGAATCCCGTTTTCTTTCTCAACTTTCAAACCATGATACGTCAAAGCTTTAATTCCCACAGATTCACCTGATTCATCAACTGTGGAGAATATCAGGGTGATCTTTGATCCGTGAGAGGTTAAGTTAGATGGAAAAAGATGGTTCGTTTCAAATTCGAATATGATTTCATTGCCAAGATCGAATATCAGATCTTCCAAACAGTTGTAATGAAAATCCACAGTTTTGACAATTCTCCCCGTTTTCTTCACCGAGAGAAGCTGTCTCAAGAGTTCGAGAAAATTTTTCAGAAGTTCCTCCACATTTTTACCATACACTATGAAAGCGAGATCCGCTTGATGGTCGATCTGTTCGAACTTTTTTTCAATTATACCATCTTTCATTCTTTTATCACCGTCATCGACGATACTTTGTCCCCGCTCTTCAAATCCACCACCTTCACTCCCTGTGTTATTCTTCCCATTATTCTCACATTTTTCGCGGAGAATCTTATGGTGAATCCGTTTTCTGTGACGACCAGTATTTCATCCTCATCGTCTACCACAGCGGTCGAGACGATTTCTCCGACTTTGTTCATGCTCGACAGATTCTTTATTCCCATTCCTCCCCTGCTCTGAATCCTGTATTCCTCCAACTTTGTTCTCTTGCCATATCCATTTCTCGTTATGGTCAAAAGGGTCTTGGCTCCATCTTTTTCACCCACGACGGACATCGATACTATCTCGTCGCCTTCTTTGAGATTCATCGCGTTTACACCCGTTGCGTTCCTCCCCATGATCCTGATATCCGATATCCTGAATCTTATGCACATCCCCTTTCTCGTCGATAACATGATTGTCGTTTCATTCCCAGGTTTAACCAAGACTGCATCCACGATTTCGTCTCCCTTCGGAATGTTCATGGCTCTGACTCCGGAGGATCTCACGTTACTGAACTCTGAAAGCGAGATTCTCTTTATCTTGCCGAATTTTGTCACCATCACGATGTTCTTCTCCGGATCGAAATCCTTTCCTATGTTTATTATCGCTTTCACCTTCTCATCTTGTCCCGCCTTTATATAACTCAGTATATGCTTACCCTTTGCTCCCCTCGATCCAACCAATTCGTGGTTCCTCAAAACATACGCCTTTCCTAAGGATGTTATAACCATGGTTTTCGACAATCTCGAGGAACTTATGACGTGCTCCACAAAATCTTCATCTCTCGTTCTCATTCCTATGGTTCCTCGTCCACCTCTGTATTGTCTCCTGTAATCCTGCAGAGTCGTGGTGTTCACGTATCCTTCGTGACTCACCATTATGACGATTTCCTCATCGCTCACCAAATCCTCTATCCTGTAGTCTCGCTTTTCCACAAGGCTGATCTTCGTTCTTCTCTGATCCGCGTATTTTTCCTTGAGATCCATCAATTCTTTCTTCATGATTTCGTAGGTCCTTTCATCGGAGGTTATGACATCCTTCAATTCCTCCATCCTTCTTGTCAATTCTTCATGCTCGTGTATGAGTTTTTCGATTTCGAGATTAGTGAGCTTCCCGAGTTTCATATCCAGAATCGCCTTGGCTTGTTCATCTGTCACACCCATTATTTCCTTCAGCTCGTTCATTGCTTCCTCCGTGTTTTTGGAATTTCTTATTATCTGAACTATCGTCCCTATCGATCTACTAGCCTTTATCAACCCTTCCAATATGTGCGCCCTTTTTGAAGCCTTCTTCAATTCATACTCCGATCTTCTCTTAATAACCTGAAATCTGTGCTTTATAAATGCTTTCATCAAATCGATCAGATTCATGAGTCTTGGCCTTCTCATCTCATCTATGACCAGCATATTACCTGCGAAACTCGTTTCTAAGGATGTATGCTTGTAAAGTTGATTCAAAACTATCTCTGGATTGGCGTCCTTCGTCAGTTCGACCACCACTCTCATTCCCTTTCTATCCGATTCATCCCTTATGTTTCTTATCAAAGGCTTCTGGGAATTCCTTGCAAAGTTTGCTATTTGTTCTATGAGTCCTGCCTTGCTCACTTGATAGGGCACCTCACTTATGACTATGACGAACCCTCTCTTCGTCTTCTCGATCTCTGCCTTTCCTCTGATGTGTATCGAGCCTTTCCCTTCTTTGTAGAGGTTGATCAAACCCTTCTTTCCAATTATCTCGCCACCGGTTGGGAAATCCGGACCCTTTACAAATCTCATGATCTCCTCAACGCTGGCGGATGGATTGTCTATAAGATGGATCAATCCGTCAACTATTTCTCCAAGGTTGTGAGGTGGTATGTTTGTCGCCATCCCAACCGCTATACCCGATGCCCCGTTTATCAAAAGATTCGGCACCTTGGATGGCAAAACTATCGGCTCCTTCAGAGTCTCATCAAAATTTGGAACGAAATCCACCGTTTCCTTGTCGAG
>QNAU01000014.1 GCA_003641545.1 Thermotoga sp. | reverse complement strand
TAAACACAGTTATGAAGGCTCTGGAGAAACTTTGCGTTGAGGGTGTGGTGGAGGCGAGACACGGTGTGGGATACTTCATAACTGGATCGAACGAGGTGGATTCTGAGGCGGTGAAACTGCTGAAAAAAACCGTGTTGGATCTGAAAAAACTGGGATTGGATCTTCACACAGTTCTACTTCTGACCGAGGAGGTGTGGAAAAGTGAGGATGTTGATGAATAAAATTGAAGCTTACTTTTTGAAGGAATTCCGGGAGAAAAGTCTCGTGATCGTCATACTGTTCACGATGATGTTTCTCATCCCGGCGAACTGGTTCAGATTCTTCTTCATGCTCCTCATAATTTCATCCCTCCTTCCGAGGGATGTTCATCATGGAAGGGTTCATCTTCTGAGCTCCCTTCCATTTTCAAGATCAGATTTGTTCTGGATATCCTACATTCTGGCTACGTTGATTGGGATCTCGACATCCTTGGTAACTTCCACAATATGGTTTCTAAACTCGGGTGATAGGATCGTGAGCATGTTGATATTTTCGAGCGCGTACTTCGGGATATGCATGTTGTCGGTTTCGTTCGGTCTCGATCACTTCGTGATCCCACTTTTCGTGTTCTTCGGTGGTGGATTCATGGGATCCCTCGGAACATCCACGACCAACCCATATTCCCTCGTCAGTCCAGTGTATCAGGGGAGCAAGCTGGGTTCGTTGGTATTCTCCCTCTTGATTTTGATAGTGTCGTGGATCATCTTCGAAAGAAAGGGGGCACCGAAATGAACATGTCGAATGTGAAGAACGTCGTGGAAGTCGAGAAGATCAGAAAGAATTTCGGTGGAAAGATAGTCCTGAATGATGTTAGCTTCAACGTCAGAAAGGGAGAGATATTCGCCCTCGTTGGGCCGAACGGAGCTGGAAAAACGACCACCTTGAGATGTATCTTCGGGGATCTGAATCCAGATGAGGGAGAAATAAGAATATTCGGAAGTAAGTTGAACTCGAAGATCAAGATGAGAATGGCTGTCATGAACGAGGGAAGGGAAACCTTCAGAAGGTTAACGGGTCAGGAATACATAAAGATCTGGTCGAATCTGTATCCGAACTGGAACGATAAACTCATGTCGAGTTTTGTGCTACATTATGGCTTAGATTTGAGGGAGAGGGTTGAGAGATATTCCCTCGGGATGAAAACAATCTTCATGCTCGGATTGATAATATCGAGTTCCTCGGATCTTCTGATACTCGACGAACCGACACACCACATAGATCCAGAGATAAGGATGGAGATGCTCCAGGTGTTGAAGGATTACACCTCACACGGGGATAAAACCATAATAATTTCCTCACATGAAATATACGAACTTGAGGAAATAATAACCTCATTCGCAATAATGAAGGAAGGGAAGATAATATACTCAGATTCCATAGATGAAGCCAAGACCAAGCACAGGATAGTTGGTAAAGATGAAAAAGTTCACGAAGGTGAGATAATAGGAATTCTGAACGATGAGTATCTCCTCAGAGTTGAGAATACGAACACGGATGTTGGAAGGTATCCAACCTTCAGGGAAATAGTCCTCGGATACTTAAGAGGGAAGGTGAGTTTCAGGATATTCGAAACCTGAATTGGTCAAAAAATCCTCTCAGGAATTTTCTTCAATTTCCTGGAGAGATTCCATGAAGATCTTCATGAAAGACGGCGATCTGATCGCATCGCCGTACTTTTCCTTCAACTCTTTGGAATCTATATCGTACAGAACCTCACCGTTCTTTTTCCTGATGATCCTCCATCTGATCTCATCGTCGCTGAATATCAGCGAAGATACCACCCCTGCGATATCACCGATTGGAGGACAATCTATACTGCTGAGTTTGAAGAGAGCTTCCACTTTGGTCCCCTTTCCAACCTCCGTTTCAAGTTTCACGTACCCTCCCGTCAGTTCAGCAGATTGTTTGAGGAAGGGAAGACCCAATCCAACTTTTCTTATCCCCGGATCGCGCGACGTGTAGAAGGGATCAAATGCGATCTTCGGATCCTCCATCCCTTTTCCATCATCCTCGATGACGAATCTGAAATGATCATTCTCGAACTCCTCCAGTTCTATTCTGATCATTTTCGCACCGGCTTTCACGGAATTTTGAGCTATATCCAATATGTGCTCCGCTATGCTCCTGAGCATGGTATCAACTTTCCTTCAACATCATGTATATCCTTCCGGAAACTTCAAAGGGCGTCAGATCACTCGCAAGAAGTGTGATTCCTTCCTCATCTGCCTTCTTCAGCGTATCCTCGGAATACTCGTGCCCGTTGCATAGGACTATCGCCCTTATTCCAACGACAACCGCAACCGCCACTATGTTCACGTGGGATTGAATGGTCACCCATATCGAATCTTTCTCACAGCTTCTCATTATCTCGCTGAGAAGATCCCCACAACATCCCCTCTTGATCTCAACATCCAGACTACCCGTGATGACCTTGAGTTTCAATTCTTCAACGATCCTTCCAAGTTTCATTTACCCGACTCCTCCTTCAGAAAGAAATTCATCTCAACTATCGTCCCCTTACCTTTCTCCGATATTATCATCATCTTGTCTGAAAATCTCTTCATGTTTGGAAGTCCCATTCCAGCACCGAAACCGAGATCCCTTATCTCATCTGGAGCGGTGGAATATCCCTCCTTCATAGCTATCTCTATGTTTTCTATTCCCTTTCCGAAATCCTCCACTCTCACGACGATCGAACCATCCTTCAGGAAACAATAGATGTATCCATCACTTTCACTGTGAAGAACAACGTTTGCTTCCGCCTCGTAGGTCGCTATGGATATCCTCCTCACGATGTCCTGCGGTATCCCCCTGTCCAGCAGGAATTTTTTCAGCTTCGCAGCTCCAACCCCTATGAGTGTTATGTCGTTGTAATCTATTTTGAATATGAAATCCGCCTTCGTTTTGTTCAGATGTTCCCCTGTGAGAAGAGATCTATCCGCTATATCCGGGAGAACCTCGCTCTCAAGGATCTCTTTCTTTCTCATGTCGTGAAGATGTATCGTGGCGAGTTTTTCCAGAAGAGCCCTGAGTATGTCGTGTTTCGTGACTATTCCAACGAGGTTGAAATCTTCATCCACCACGGGAAATCTTCCGAAACCATATTTCTCGAATTTATCGACAATCTTCTCGAGGGTTTCCCCGAGTTTCAGAACCACCGGATCCTTCGTCATCCTTTTCTCTATCTTATCCTTTATGTATCCATTCTCGAGAGCCTTTATTATGTCCTCTATACTAACTATCCCGACGAGTTTTCCATTATCCACAACCACCGGAATCCCGGATATTCTCTTTAACCTCATCAGCTCTTTGGCGTGGAGGAGAGATTTATCCGGTGTTATGGTTATGACGTTCCTGTTCATGAGCTCCTCGACCTTTATATCCTTGAACAGGTCCTGAATCCTCTCTATGAGGCGTTTCAACTTTTCAACCCCTTGCAGTACAGAATTCCGCAGGTTTCGAATGTGGAGAGGGAGGTCTTCAGGAGGGATATACGATTTTCCCTCGCCATCTTGACGAGTTCCTCGGAAACCGGTTTGTTCTTCACGATGATGACGAGGGGAATACCAACTATCGACGCGGTTCTCACAACCTGCGGAGATGAAAGGGAAGTTATGAGGGCTGTTCCTTCCTCGAAGTAAGCCAAGACATCGCTCATCATGTCGGAGGCTTCTATCTTTTCTATTTCCATATCTTCTATCAAAACCAGTTCTTCAGCTGATATCAGAGCGGATATTTCGGATATTTTCAAGATTTACACCTCCCATCTTTGGTGAAAATTATAGCAAAAATCCGTAAGTTTGATATAATGATCTCTCAAGGAGTGTGGGAAATGTTGGGAGATCTCCATGTACATTCGTGTCTCTCACCTTGTGCCGATATCACCATGACACCCAGAGGAATACTGGAAAATCTCGAGGTAGGGATGATATCGATAACTGATCACAACTGTTGTGGCAACGCCAGAACCTTCTGGAAGGTATGTAGAGAAAGGAAAGTGATTTTTCTACCGGGTATCGAGATAACCTCGATCGAGGAGGTCCACATACTCGGATATTTCGAGAATCTGGAGGATTTGGAGAGGGTTTCCAAGGTTGTTTATGAGCATCTTCCAAATGTGAAGAACGATCCGGAGCTATTCGGTTATCAGCTCCTTGTCAATGAGAAGGATGAATTCACGGGAATGATTGAGAAGAATCTGTCGTTGGCAACGGATTTAAGGTTCGAGGAGGTCATCGAATTGATAAGGAGAAATAAGGGTATCCCGGTTCCGGCGCACGTTGACAGAAGGTTCGGTCTGCTTCACCAATTGGGTTTCATACCGGATCTCGATTTGAGGATCATAGAGGTGACGCGAAGGGAAAGCATGCTCAAATTCAGGCGGAAAGGTTATATCGTTCTGAGTTCCTCCGATGCGCACAGCATAGATGAGCTCGGATCGAGATATTCCATATTTCCGGACGGAATCAGATCCACAATCGATATTCTGACAAACATCGTGGAGGGGAAGATAAAAACCATCTGGGATACCATGTGAACATGAATCAGACTGATATTTCACGTCGTTTTATTATGGCTTCCTTCCACCTTCCACTTTTTATTACCATCAAAGCGAGAATGAATGCTCCAACGTTGCTCATTATTATTCCGTAGAATATACCCACCATTCCAAAGAGTTTGGACAACAGGAAAACCAAAGGAACCCTCAAACCCCAGAGACGCACTACATTCACAACGGTTGTCTGCACGGTGTGACCTGAACCATTCACAGCGGATAACATAACCTGCATAGCGGAGAAAAAGGGAATGGATATCGATATGTACCTGAAGAGCATCGCACCAACTTCCATGACATCGGGTTCACTTATGAACACCGCGGTTACGTATTTTCCAAAGAAAAAGGTGATAACACAGAACGAACTCACAACCGCGGTGGTCGCGAACAACCCGATCCTCAAGGCTTCGTCTGCCCTGTCTTTCCTGTCTGCACCGAGGGATTGTCCGACTGCCGTGGAAACGGCACCGGATACACCAGCGGTGAACATGGTTATGATGGAATTTATCCTCTGTCCCACTCCGAACGCACTTATGACGGTTGGACCAAATCTCGTCACAACACCCATGACGACTGTGAATCCGAGAGCGGTTATGCTTTGCCCGAAGGAGATGGGTATACCGACTTTCAGTAGTTTCTTCATCAGATCCAATCTCGGTTTGAAATCGGATGATTTTATCTTCAGTCCCACCCTTCCAGATAGAATCACCCAAGCGGAGTAAAATAATGCAGATCCCCTGGAAATGACCGTCGCAACCGCCGCACCGAGAACCCCCATCCTGGGTAATCCGAGACCAAATATCAACATGGGATCGAGAACGAGGTTCATCAAAACAGAAAAAAGTGTGGAATACATACCGACCTTCGAATTCCCCCATCCCCTCAACGCACCTATTATGGCGAAGTTGGCGAATGCGAGGGGAGAACCGATGAATATTATTCTCATGTATATCGATCCCATCTTCAAAAGCTCACCCTTGGCACCCATAACCTTGAGTATAGGTGTTGATATGAAGACTCCCAGTATCGTGAATCCCATAGCAACCGTTGTGGATAACACGATGGCTTGAGCGGTGATCAACCTTGCGGATTCGCCATCACCACGACCTATGTATTGTGAGACCAACGCACTCGCAGATACGGAGAATCCCATGCCGAACGAGAGAATGGTGAATATCACGGGCCATGATATCGTCGGTGCGGAGAGAGCTATCTTTCCCAGTTTTCCAAGCCAGAATGCGTCTATGATGTTATAGGATGTTTGGAGGAAATTCGCGACGATCAAGGGCCAAGCTATTTGAAACATCTTTTTAAGCAGATTGCCTTCAACGAGATCCACACGTTTTTCCATTTTCGTCCCCATGATTCTATATTAACATATATGTTGTGTTAAAATTCAGATACTGTGGAAAAGAATGGATGGTGAGAAGATGAAAATAGTTTTTTTCACCGAAACTTATCTTCCACAGGTAAACGGTGTGGCAACTTCTACAAGTTTGTTCAGAAAGTATCTTGAAAAAAGGGGACATGATGTTTTCATAATCGCTCCCATAGCTCCGAAGGGAGATCACAAAGTTTTGAAGGTCCCCGGTGTGCGTTTTCCCATGGAGAAACAGCACATCATTTCCATACCCGTGAAGAAGAGAATAAGAGATTTCATACATGGATTCGATCCAGATGTTATACACAGTCATACACCCTTCATACTTGGCTTCTTTGCTTTGAAAATTCAACAGGATTTTGGAATACCCCACGTCCACACATACCACACCCTTCTCGTTGAGTACAGACATTACATTCCACCTCCAATAAGGCCTTCGAGAAGTGTGGTCGAAGAATTCAGCGCCTGGTTTTGCAACCAGGTGGATCACGTCATAGCTCCCACCGAAGAGATAAGAAAAGAACTCGTGAAATACGGTGTGGAGAAGGAGATAACTGTCATACCCACTGGGATAGATATAGACTCTTTCAGGGGAGAAAACAGATTTGATGTGAGGAAAAAGCATGGAATAGGAAAAGATGAGAGGATCATTCTGTTCGCCGGAAGATTGGCAAAGGAGAAGAATGTGTTCTTCACCCTGAGGATATTCAAAAGGTTGGTGGAAGAAGGAAGAAAGGTTTCCTTCATAATCGCTGGGGATGGGCCCTTGAGAATGGATATAGAGGAAGCCTTGGACGAATGGGAGATAAAAAACAAGGTAGTGCTGACCGGTTATCTGAGAAGGGATGATCTGATAGAATACTACAAGCAATCCGATCTGTTCATATTCGCTTCTTTGACCGAAACTCAAGGTTTGGTTGTCTTGGAATCTCTCGCAGCTGGTACACCGGTTGTTGCCATAGCGGAGAAAGGGATAAAGGATGTCTTGGAAGATGGAAGGGGGGCTCTTCTGGTCAAAGGTGAAGATGAGGATGATTTTCTGGTGAAAGTGAAGAGTATCCTCGACGACGATTCGAAAAGAGAAAGATTGTCGAAACTCGGGATCGAATACGTCGAGGAAAAATGGTCGATGGATTCCGCAGTTGAAAAACTCCTGAAAATATATGGTAATCTATCCAGGAAGGAGAAGAAAATCTATCATATACCCAGGATCTTTGAGACCGTGATGAGAAAGCTTGAAAAGATAGAGAACAGAATATTTGTGGGGAGCTGATGATGACATGGTATTTCCAAGTCAATTCATCCTATCTCATCTCGTTGCGGATCACGCTTTCACGAATGCGAACAAAATATCAAAATTTGGGAAGTTGGATCTGATCAAACACTGGATATGGGTGATTCTCATACTTCTCGCTTTCACGTTCGATACGCTGTTGAAGATGCCAAAAGGTGTTCTGCTAATTTCAACGTATATCATCGCACACATGTTGGTTGATCTGTTCAGAAAGAGAAATTTCGTGATTGCAGAATTGATCGGGTTGTCCGTGGCTTTCTTTCTGAACGTGGTGGCGTGGAAATACCTTCTGGATTCCTACATAACACCGGAGTTTTCAACCTATATCCTTGGCATGACCATGACTTCCGCTGTTCCAACGACAGTATTCAGATGTATAGGGATGATACCCTTGGAATCGAACGATTCAGACGGAATATTCGAGAGACTTTTGGCTTTCGTTCTCGTGAATGCATCACAATACTTGTGGGTTTTTGTAATATTCGTGATGGTTTTGGTCTATAGACTGCTTTTCATGAGATTTTCGAAATACTGGATAATCAGTCCAATCGTTGGTTTGACACTTTCGATCATATGGAAAATCATAATCTATGGATAGTCATGATATCTTCGCTCCGGCGTCTATGTCTCCATCCACCGTAAGAAGGCGAAGTTTTCCCTCGGACTGCGCTGCTAAGAGCATACCCTGGGATTCAACACCCATCAACTTCACCGGTTTGAGGTTGGCGACCACTATTATCTTCTTACCAATCAGGTCTTGAGGATTGTAATACTGTGCTATTCCCGCGACTATCTGTTTGATCCCAAGTTTCCCCAGATCGATCTTGAGCTTGAGTAATTTTCTGGATTTTTCCACCTTCTCTGCTTCAATCACCTTACCCACCCTCAGATCGACCTTGGAGAAATCTTCGATGGTTATGAATTCAGCATATTTTTCCTCCCTCTTGCCCTCATCGGTTGTCTTCATCTTTATCACTCTTTCACTGTCCTTGTCTATCCTCGGGAATAGAGGCTTACCATGTTCGACGGGATTTCCCACCTTGATCATTCCCCATCTCTCAACGTGGGTTTCATCGACCTCATCCCAGTTTTCATATCCGAACCTTCTCAGTATTTCCCTCGATGTGTTCGGCATCACAGATTTGAGCAAGACCGCAATTATCCTGATGGCTTCAGATAGGTTGTACAAAACGGTGGCGAGTCTTTCCTTTTCCTTATCCCCACCCTTAGCCAATATCCATGGTTCCGTCAGATCTATGTATTTGTTGGAAAAACCAACGAATTCCCACAGTTTTTCAAGGGCGGTTGTGAATTTGAGGGAATCCATGTGATCGAAGAATTCCGATATGGTTTCCATGGCTGAATCTTTGAGTTTTTCATCCACACCTTCCGACTTCGATGGTCTCGGGACCTTGGAGTTGAAATTCTGTTTTATCATGGCGGTCGTTCTGTGAACAAGATTTCCAAGATCGTTGGCGAGATCCGCGTTTATTCGTTTTATCAATCCTTCCTCGGAGAAATCACCATCCTTTCCGAACGCTATCTCCCTCAGAAGGTAGTATCTGACCGCATCGAGGCCATATTTTTTAACCACCACACGCGGATCTATGGCATTCCCCAAGGATTTGGATATCTTCTGACCGTTGACGGTGAGCCATCCATGGGCGTAGATCTTCCTGGGCAATGGAAGTCCGACCGACATCAGCATCGCAGGCCATATTATGGAATGAAATCTGTTTATTTCCTTCCCTATCAGATGCAGATCCGCGGGCCAGTATCTTTCAAATTTTTCATCGTCCTCCGTGTATCCTATCGCGGAAACGTAATTTATGAGAGCATCGACCCACACATATATCACGTGTTTTGGATCCCTTGGCATGGGAACTCCCCATTTGAATGAGGTCCTCGTTATACTGAGATCCTGAAGACCAGATTCAAGTATCCTGAGCATCTCATTTTTTCTGAAATCCGGTTCGACGAAGTCCGGATTCTCTTCATAATGCTTCAACAACGCGGATCTGTATTTCGAAAGTCTGAAGAAATAATTCTCCTCACTGACCCACTTCACCGGTCTCCCGCACTGTGGACAGGTTTTACCATCCCCCAACTCTTCCTCTTTCCAGAAACTCTCGCAGGGGATGCAGTACCATCCCTCGTATTTACCTTTGTATATATCTCCATTTTCCATCATCTTCTCGACGAATCTCTGAACCACCTTCATATGATTTTCATCGGTTGTTCTTATGAAGTAATCGTTCGTTATTTCCAGATCCTTCCACAATTTCTTGAACTTTTCCGCAAGCTCGTCGCAGAATACCTGTGGATCCTTTCCCGCTTCAAGTGCCGCGGAAAGAACCTTCTGCCCGTGCTCATCCGTTCCGGTGAGAAAGAAGACATCGTATCTCCTGAACCTCTTGTATCTTGCTATCACATCCGCTATTATCGTCGTGTAAGCGGAACCTATGTGAGGTTCGGAATTTATGTAGTATATCGGTGTGGTTACGTAGTATTTCCCCTTCTTCACCTTCCCACCTCCATAGTCAACAACCATGAATTTACCTGAATTATAGCAGATCATTCTTCTGAGTTTCGCGATCCTAAGTAGCCCCACTCCAGATCTTCCACATCCGCCATTTCGTCTATATCCATCCTTACACCAGGATCCAAAACCTGAACGAATTCCACGAGATCCTTCCTATTCTCAACTATCCTTCTCATACCGATGTCACCCTTCAACCCCATGGCGAGGTGGAAAACCTCGCGCCTGATGAGAACAGGATTCCCCCTTTTCATTCCATACCTCGGAATCACGATGGGCTTGTGGTTTTCTTCCATGACGTTCATCAGTCTGAGAATCGTTTCGGTTTTTATGAATGGCATGTCGGAGAGGAATATCATGACCGCATCGGATCTCGAATCGATCGCACGACTCATTCCAACCCTTATCGAAGATGCCATCCCTTCTCTGTATCCCTCGTTGACGATCACGTTGAATCCATCGATGCCCATCTGAATGTACAACTCAAGGTTCTTAGGATTCAGAACGATTATCCTTTCATGGAATTCCACGCTCTTGACGAGCTCGAGTGTCCAGAGGATCAACGGTTTCCCTTTGAATTCTTCGAACAATTTGTTCTTACCGAATCTCTTCGATTCACCACCTGCGAGAACCAAGGCGGAAATTCTCATCTTTCCCCAACCTTGATGTATCTTCTCAACCTTTCGAGGGTCTTTTTCCCTATTCCCCTGACGTTCAACAGTTCATCGACCGTTCTGAAGAATCCGTGCGTCTTTCTGTACTCGATTATTTCCCTCGCCTTCACTTCACCTATTCCAGGTAATCTCATCAGCTCTTCCAACGTCGCGGTGTTCACATCGATGAGCATCTCATCTTCATCTTTCTTTTCTTTTTCCTCATTCGAACCTTCCACGAATATCATGCCTCTTATCCTCTCAAAGGTTTTCTTCCCTATCCCTGGAACCTTCATTATCTCCTCGACATTTTTGAATCCACCATTTTTCTTTCTGTAATCCAGGATGGCTCTCGCTTTAACCTTCCCTATGCCAGGGAGTCTCAGAAAGTCGGAGAATCCCGCGGTGTTCAGATTTATCTTCCCACTCGGGACATCCTTTTCCCTGGATCTGAGGATCTTCGATTCACGTACCGAATGGATGACCTTTGGATTCGGATTGATGGAATCCAAGAACCTGTAAGTTATACCGATAGCCAGAACGATCAGAAGAAGGATCAAAATGTATCTCTCTCTGATCATTTCAAAAGTTCAACCGCCCTGCTAGCCAGTTCTGATCTTTCTCCCTTCGTCAAGCTGACGTGACCTGCCAAGGGTTCCTCGTAGAATTTCGATGTGACGTAGACCAAACCGTTGCTCATCTCGTCGAGATACGGACTGTCTATCTGGGAAGGATCACCTGTCAACACTATCTTCGTGTTCTTTCCCACCCTCGTTATTATGGTTTTCACCTCATGCGGAGTTAGATTCTGAGCTTCATCTATAATGATGAACTGATCCGGTATGCTCCTACCTCTGAGATAACTCAGAACGAGTATCTCCACCTTTCCCCTCCCTCTTTTTATCATCGAATCGATGTCAAATTCACGGTTCCTGTTCGAGAAGAGGAATTCCATGTTGTCTATTATCGGTTGTATCCATGGAAGCATCTTTTCTTCAGGCTTTCCAGGAATGTATCCTATGTCCCTTCCCATGGGAACCACGGGTTTCGTCACCACGAGTTTCCTGTATCTTCTTTCATCCAGCACTTTCACGAGACCCGCGGTTATGCTCAACAGGGTTTTTCCGGTTCCCGCGGTGCCTATCAAGGTAACGAGTTTTATTGAGTCATCCAACAGAAGATCCATGGCGAAGAGTTGTTCCCTGTTTCTCGGCTTTATTCCCCACCATCTCGTTCTGAAATCTATGTCCAACTTCTTGATCGTGCGGTATTCCTCAACGTATCTTCCATAAACACCGTCCACATCCACGAATTCGTTCGGCCTCAGATCCTCCAGACCAACTTTCCTCGGATCGAGAAAACCTTCTCTCATCAACTTCTCGGCGAGTTCCTTCTTTCCTCTGATCTCGACATATCCGGAGAACAATTCCTCCGGATCCGTTCTATCCCTCAGATAATCCTGCGCCTTTATTCCGAGAGTTTCAGCTTTTATCCTCAGATTTATATCCTTCGTGATTAAGTATGTTGGCAAGTCACTGTTTTCCATCAGATCCAATGTGTAAAGTAGGATCCAATTATCCATCTTATCCGAGAGGAATCTGGGTAACTTCACCTTCGTATCTCTGAGAACCATGATTCTCAAAGTTCCACCGTTATCGAGGGGCACACCTTCGTATATTCTTCCCCTCTTTCTCAACTCGTCAAGTTCCCTCGCCACCTCGCGTGCGTTTCTACCTATCTCTCCGTTCCTCTTCTTCAATCCATCTATTTCCTCCAAAACTGGGAGAGGGAGTATCACGTTGTTGTCCTCGAAAGAGTAGATGGATTTCGGATCATGTATGAGGACGTTCGTATCCAAAACGTAGTTCTTGACCATGTTCCTACCTCCCGTAATTATGAAAATGCATTAATGGTTTTCAAAATATTTATAAATATATTAGACCAGCTTTCCATCCTACCGATCACGTTCATTTTCTCCAG
>QNAU01000013.1 GCA_003641545.1 Thermotoga sp. | reverse complement strand
CATCTTTGAACCTCCTCGTTCTTTTTTATCAGTCGAGTTTTTCAGCACCATCCTCAGATTATAACCCGAACGGGATGAATTTTATTTTTTTGGTTCTTGTGATACTTTTTTTTCGATTTTGTGCGGTTTTGAGTGAATTTTTATCGAAAGATTGATCTTTTACTGATCGATATGTTATTATTATGGTGCTATGAGTGGATCAAAAAAGAGCGAAATTTTAAGAAATCTGATCGATTTTATAAAAAAAGAGGGCGGAATTTCGGTCAGTGTTGCCTCCGAGTTGTTCGGAATATCCGAAGTAACGGCGAGGAGATATCTGAACGAAATATCACAGATGGAATCTCTACCTTTGAGAAGGGTGCGTGGTGGAATAGTTCTGGAAACTGGGAAAGGATCGATCGAATTCATGTTCGATACGAAGCTCTCGATCAATGAGAATGAGAAGAAGAGGATCGCCAAAAGAGCGGCGGAATTCGTCGACGATGGTGACAGCATTCTGATAGATTCCGGAACCACCGCTTTCTATCTCGCAAGGTATTTGAAGGGTAAGAGAGGGTTGAAGGTCATAACTGTGGATGTGAAGGTGGCTGAGGAATTGGCTAAGAATCCTGATTTTGAAACTTATGTGGTGGGAGGACTTGTCAGACCGGGATATTTCAGTCTTGGAGGAGATCTTGCGGTTGAGATACTGAGAAGGTTCAAGGTGGAGAAAACATTTCTAACCGCGGATGCGGTTGATCCAGATCATGGAATAACAAATTCGTCCATGTTTGAAATGCAGGTGAAGAGAGAAATAGTGGGGGCAGGTAAGAAGGTGATACTGATAGCGGATCACACGAAGATAGGGAAGATTGCCTTCGTCAAAGTTGTGGATTTTGAGAAGATAGATATTTTCATAACCTCGAACGGCGCTCCAAAAGATATGATCACGAGGATAATGGAGAAAGGTGTCGAGGTTATCGTTGTTTAGAGGAGGGATCGAGGTGAGTTGGTTGAAAGATGTATTTGGAACGGAGAAACCGATAATAGGCATGGTGCACTTCCCACCTCTTCCAGGATCCCCACTGTACGATGATTCCAAGGGTATGGATTACATCTACGAATGGATAAGGAAAGATCTGAAGGCTCTACAGGAAGGTGGGATAGATGCGGTCATGTTCTGCAACGAGAACGACAGACCTTATGTCTTCAAATCGGATTTTTCAACCGTTGCGAGCATGTCGAGAATAATAGGACAGGTTCTCGACGAGGTGAAGGTTCCATTCGGTATCGATGTGCTGTGGGATCCATTTGCGGCGATAGCCATAGCCAAAGCGACCGGTGCGAGCTTCATAAGAGAAGTCGTGACTGGTGTATACGTATCTGACATGGGGTTGTGGAACACGAACGTCGGCGAACTCTTCAGGTACAGAAAACTTCTGGATGCGAATGATGTGAAAGTGTTCTTCAACATATCCGCTGAGTTCGCATTCAACCTCGATTCGAGGAGTCTCGATGACATAGCCAAAAGCGTGGTTTTCTCATCCTTGGCAGATGTAATCTTAGTTTCGGGACCAATGACTGGTGAAGCACCGAACGTGGAACACATAAAACTCGTGAAGGAGAAGGTTGATGTTCCGGTGTTTGCAAACACCGGTGTCAAGAAGGAAAATGTCGAGGAAGTTCTGAGAATAGCGGATGGTGCAATAGTTGGAACGAGTTTGAAGAAAGATGGGATAACTTGGAATCCAGTCGATGCGAACAAGGTCAGGGAGTTCATGGAGACAGTCAGGAGGGTTAGAGGGTGAAGGATCTGGTTGTCGGAATAGATGTGGGAACCACCGGGGTGAAGGGAATACTACTTGACAGAAATGGAAGGATACTTCTCGAGAGAAATGAACCTTGCGATTTGCTTTCTCCAAAACCTGGATACGCCGAGGAGGACCCGAAAATTTGGTGGAAGAACGTCTTGAAGATCCTGAAGGAATTCTCCGATTACGGAAAAAGAATCTCCGCGATCGGAATTTCCGGAATGGTTCCAACTTTGATACTCATAGATAAAGATGGGGATCCCATCAGGAATTCCATCCAGCAGAACGACAGCAGAACGGTGGAGGAGATAGATTATTTCAAACGCATTTTGGATGAGGAGGAATTCTTCAAAAAAACGGGTAATACCATAAATCAACAGCTCGTATTTCCCAAATTCTTGTGGCTCAGGAAACATGAACCTGAGAATGTGAGAAAGACCAGGTGGATCATGGGATCATACAACTTCATAAATTTCAAACTCACAGGTGTTCCAAACATAGAGAAGAACTGGGCACTCGAGAGTGGGATGTGGAGAATCCAAGGTGGCTGGGATGATGAGATTCTGAATCTTGCTGGGATCGATCCTTCGCTACTTCCAAGGGTGTATGATCCGTGGGAGATAATAGGAGGATTGAAGGACAATGTTGCGAGAGAAACGAATCTACCGAGTGGTATCCCCGTGGTGGGAGGTTCAGCTGACCACATAGCATCCGCTCTTGGAGTTGGAATGAACAGGGATGGAGACCTCCTGTTGAAGTTTGGAGGAGCCGGGGACATTCTCTACATCACCGAGAAACTGAAACTTTCAAAGAGATTGTTCATAGATTATCACGATGTCCCGGGACAATACGTTCTCAACGGTTGCATGGCATCGAGTGGGAGTATAGTGAAGTGGTTCAAGAACGAATTATCGAGTGGGATGAATTACGATGAGTTGACAAAGATGGCTGAAAAGATTGCAGTTGGGAGCGATGGGTTGGTGCTTTTGCCTTACTTCATAGGTGAGAAAACCCCCATATTCGATCCAAAAGCTCGTGGTGTTCTGTTCGGACTCACGCTTTACCATACCAAGGCTCATCTTTTTCGATCCATCCTCGAGTCCACCGCTTTTGGATTCAAACATCACATCGACGTTCTGAAAGATGAAGGGTTCCAGATAAAAAGAGTCTTCATGTCCAACGGAGGTGCGAAGAACGAACTCTGGAGGAAGATAGTTTCAGATGCGATAGGTTATAGCGCTGTATATATCAAGAACAATCCGGGTTCATCCTTTGGGGTTGCCTTCATCGCTGGAAAGAGCTCTGGATTGTTCTCAGATTGGAGGGAAATAGAGAGGTTCACGGGTGATTCGGAGAAGGTCGAGTTTTCGAAGAGGAACAACGAAATATACGAGAAATACTACAGGATCTACAGGAAAATATACGAAAATCTACGAGATTGTTTCGAGGATCTCTACAAACTTATTCAGGAGGGATGAGTGTGAACTGCAGAAGATTTGAAGATAGCGTCGTCATGGTGACCGGTTCGGCGAGGGGGATAGGGAAAGCCATATCCCTCTCTTTTGCCGAGGAGGGAGCAATTTTGGCTCTCACCGACAAAGATTTTGAGGAGTTGAAAAGGACGCTTGAAGAGGTGAAAAAATTATCACCGAATAGCATGGCGTATGAACTCGATGTGACGAAGGAAGAGATGGTGAAAGAGGTCGTGGAAAGAATAATGAAGGATTTTGGAAGGATAGACGTTCTCGTCAACAACGCGGGCGTTTCCACGATGAACTGGTTCTGGAAGTTGACCGAGGAGGAATGGGATTTCAACATGAACGTTAACGCCAAGGGAGTGTGGCTCGTCTCCAAATACGTCGCACCGAAGATGATGGAGAGAAGGAAGGGAAAGATCGTGAACGTAGCATCCATGGCTGGAAAACTCGGTGCTCCCCTGCTTGCACATTATTCCGCCTCGAAGTTCGCCGTCGTGGGGCTGACTCAGGCGATGGCAAAAGAACTCGCTCCATACGGTATAAATGTCAACGCGGTTTGTCCAGGATTCGTGAAGACCAGTATGCAGGATAGGGAAGTTGTGTGGGAGGCAGAACTGAGAGGTATAGATGATCCAGAGAAGGTTAGACAGGAATACGTGGAGATGACACCTTTGGGCAGGTTGTGCTATCCGGAGGATGTCGCCAAAGTTGTGAAATTCCTTGCGTCCAGTGAAGCAGATTTTCTGACCGCTCAAGCCATAAACGTCACCGGAGGAGCATGTGTTCATTGAGGAGATGAAAAAATGAGAAAATCGGAGAAGAGATGGAACATAATTGCCCACATTATTCTCATAGTCTTCTCCTTCATAATACTGGCACCGATACTTTGGACGATCAGGACGAGCTTCGCAACGGATGTGATAGCTTACGAGATACCACCAAGGTTCTTCTTCAAACCAACGATAAAGAATTACATCAACATACTCGTGGAGAACAACTTCATAAGGCATTTCAAGAATAGTTTTGTGGTTTCTCTTTCATCCACGCTGATATCCATACCGATAGCTTCACTTGCGGGTTATGCATTCGCGAGATACAACACCGGCGGTGAAAGGTTGAAATTCACGGTCATAGCGACACAGATGCTCCCTCCAATAGTTCTCGTTATACCGCTCTTCGCGATATACATGAAGTTTCATCTCGTCAACACCCTTCACGGCTTGACGATCTCGTACTTGGCTTTCAACCTCCCATTTCTCATATGGATACTGATGGGCTTTTTCGAGGGAATACCGAAGGAACTTGAGGAAGCTGCACTCATAGATGGTGCAACCCCATTGAAGGCGTTTCTGAAGATCGTCTTTCCCATATCCGCTCCGGGAATAATGGCAGCTGCAGTTCTGAGTTTCATAATGTGTTGGAATGAGTTTCTCTTTGCCTTGGTTCTCACCGGAGCAAGTTCTGCAACCATACCCGTTGCACTCGCAGCTCTACAAACACAGAGGGGAGTTTTGATAGGGAAACTCTCAGCCGGTGTTGTGATGGCTATAGCACCGATAGTGATACTCTCATTGTTCATTCAGAAATACTTGGTGAAGGGTTTGAGTTTCGGAGCCATAAAGTGATGGTGAGGAGGTGAAGGGCATGAGGTATCTTGTTCTTGCGATTCTGATTCTTTCCACGGCGCTCTATGCCGGTGTCACCCTGCATGTTCTAATGGAAGATGTGCCGGAGACTCACATAATAAAAGAACTTCTTCCAGATTTCGAGAAAAAGACGGGAATAAAGGTTGAATTCGAGATCGTCCAATATTGCGATATGCACGCGAAACTCGTTCCACAGTTGATGAGCCCGAACTGTCAATACGACCTTCTCGAGGTGGACAACTACTGGGCTGGAGAATTTCCAGCAGCTGGATGGCTCGAACCACTTGAAAAATATGTTGAGAGGGATAAGTTCGACATATCGGTTTACCTCCCATCGATGCTGAAGATGGTTGGCTATTACAACGGCAGACTCTACATGATACCCATGTACAACTACGCGATGGGATTGATATACAGAACGGATCTCATGAACGATCCAGATTTGAGAGCCAAGTGGAAGGAGCTCTACGGTTACGACATGAGGATACCGACGAGTGTTGAAGAATACGTCAAACTTGCAGAATTCATGCAGAAATATGCATCAGAAAAATACGGTCAGAAGATATACGGATCCGCGATGCAGGCACAAAGAGGAGATCCAATAGTCATGGAATGGTCAAACTATCTCTTCTCCTTGGGTGGGGATTACTACGATGAGAAATGGAGAGCCAGGGTGAACGATGAAGCCGGTGTGAAATCGGCGGAACTTTACATAAGAGCCCTCAAGAATGCGGCACCTCCAGGTGCACTTTCCTTCAATCTCGACGATGCTTTCAGAGTCATGAGCCAGGGAAAAGCTTTCAGCATGATCACATACAATTGGATGCTCGCCCAACTCAACGATCCGAGCAAATCCAAAGTTGCTGGAAAGGTTGGATTGGCACCGATGCCGGGAGGAATAGGACTGAACGGAGGTTGGGGCTGGGCAATTCCCAAGAATTCTCAACACAAAGAGGAGGCATGGGAATTCATAAAGTGGGTCGAATCATTCGAAATAGCCAAGAAGAGGGCACTGATGGGAGGAGCACCGACGAGATTCGACATCTTCACCGATGAGGATGTGGTCAAGAAGTATCCGTGGTATCCAAAGGTCATGTGGCTCGTGATGTATGCGAAGCCTGTTCCCGAATTCCAGTATTCCACACAGATGATAGAAGTTGTGGGTAGGGAACTTTCACTCGCCGCAACGGGGAAGAAATCCGTTAAGAAAGCACTCGACGACGCCGCGAAAGAGTTGAACAAATTGGCGAAGATGGCAGGGCTTCAGAAATAACTCTTGAAAATCATCGGGGAGGAACGATGTCTCTCAGAAGAAGAGAAAGACTGACGGGATGGGTTTTTGCACTTCCTTCACTCATAACCCTCGGGGCGGTGATAGCCGTCCCGCTGGGTTTCTCCTTGTCAGTCAGCTTTTTTGCCTATACCTTCATAAATCCATCTTTCAGTGTATTTTTGGGCTTTGAAAATTACATGAATGCCTTCAGCGATCCTTATTTTTGGAACTCTCTTTGGGTGACTCTGAAATTCGTGGTTCTGGTGGTCTCGATAGAGTTCACATTGGGTTTTATAGTCGCACTCATGTTGAACAGAGACATAAGATTCAAGGGAGTTTACTACACAATTTTAACCATGCCCATGGTCATGAGTCCCGTTGCAGTAGGTTTGATATGGAAAATGTTATTGCATCCAGATCTTGGAGTCCTCAACTACTTCCTTGGATTGATTGGTATTGAACCAATAAATTGGCTCGGTGATCCCACAATGGCTTTCTGGAGTGTTCTCATGGTGGATGTGTGGCAGCAGATTTCGTTCATGATACTTCTACTGCTCGCGGGATTGGTATCACTTCCCAAGGAACCATTCGAAGCTGCAACTATAGATGGTGCAAGTGAATTTCAAAAGTTGTTTTACATAACCATTCCTCTCATGAAACCGGTGATACTGGCTGCAGTTGTTATAAGGACGATATTCGCCTTCAGAACATACGACTTGATATACGTTCTCACGAGGGGAGGTCCTGGGGTCAGCACCGACGTTTTAAGTTATTTCATTTACAGGAAAACATTCATGGGTTTGAACCTTGCGGAGGCAGCCGCGACCTCCTACGTTCTTTTGGGAGTCGTTCTCCTACTCGTTGTATTCATGTTCAAAATCATCACTTCTGAGAGAAAGGTTGTGGGGTGATCTCATGAAAGCTTTGGTTGTGAAAGATCTGCACAAGAGCTTTGGAAACGTTAGAGCAGTTGTGGGTTTTACCCTCGAAATGGAGGAAGGTGAATTCGTCACTCTCCTGGGACCTTCCGGATGTGGAAAAACGACCGTTCTGAGAACGGTTGCCGGTTTTGAAAAGGCGGATAAAGGCGAGATATACATATTCGGAAAACTCTCGAACGATATACCACCGGAAAAGAGGGACGTTGGGATGGTCTTTCAAAACTACGCCCTGTTCCCAAATATGACGGTTGCGCAGAACATCGCGTTTTCCATGATGATAAGAAAGGAACCCCAGGATAAGATCAAGAAGAGGGTCGGGGAACTTCTCGAACTCGTCCAACTTTCAGGACTTGAAAATAGGTATCCACACCAACTTTCCGGTGGACAGATGCAGAGAGTTGCACTGGCGCGAGCTTTGGCTAAGAATCCCAAGATACTTCTGTTGGATGAACCTCTCTCCGCACTCGATGCCAAGGTCAGACAGCAACTCAGGGGTGAGATAAGGAAACTTCAGATGAAGCTCGGAATAACGACGCTGTTCGTAACACACGATCAGGAGGAAGCACTCACCATGAGTGACAGGATAGTGGTGATGAAGGACGGTGTTATCCAGCAGATAGGATCACCACGACAGATATACGATGATCCAATCAATCCATTCGTTGCTCATTTCGTCGGAACGAGCAGTTTTCTCGAAGGTGAGATGCTCGATGGAAAGATCTTCATCTGGAAAGATGAAAGATTCGAGGTGAGAAAATCGAAGGTGAAAAATGGTAAGGCTCTGATGGTTTTAAGACCTACACATTTGAAGATGGTAAAAGATGAAGAGAATGTTCCTGATGGAAGCAACGTGATGAAGGGAAGAGTTTCACTCGTCACATTCTTGGGTTCCGTCGTTAGAGTGCATGTGATGATCAAGGAGGAAGAGATTCTGGTGGAGATGCCATCCGAGGATTTCTGGGGGTTCAAAGAGGGAGATGAGGTGATCGTGTATTTCTCACCAGATTTTCCTCTTGTTTTTCCAAAAGAACAGAACATACAGTGAGCGGGAGGTGGTTTTCGTGAGAAAGTTCGTGTGGATTTCGTTACTCGTTGTTCTGCTGGTTTTTGTGGCTGAAGCGGTGAAGCTTCCACCGGAGCTTGACACCCAGTACATCAGAGAACTGTGGGAGAAAGCTAAGAAGGAGGGAGGCTGGATCTATTCATACGGAATGCCGGATGTTTGGGCAAATTACGGGGAGATCTTCAAGAAGTTCGAGGAATTCTTCGGGATAAAACACAGAGATATAGATATGGGAAGTTCCGTCGTTCTGGCAAGGATGACGCAGGAGAGAGCCAGAAAGAACGATATAGCGGATCTCAAACCTTCCCTCGCCATGGAACTTGCAAGAAGGGGATTGACCGCCGCCTACAAACCGGTGAATTGGGAAAAATTACCTCCAAATCAGAGGGGACAGGATTCAAACACTGGAAGTGTGTGGCAGGCAGTTTACAGAGGAACGCTCGGATTTTTGGTCAATACGGATATAGTTAAGGAAATCCCGAGAAGATGGAAAGATCTGAAGAATCCGAAATACAAGAACCTGATAATATACCTCGATCCGAGGGCGACGGGAACAGGTGTGAACACGATAGAGGCTATAGCATACGCTCTCACCGGAGATCCTTACAACTACAAGGCAGCGATAGATTTTTTGAAGGAACTCCATGATATGGGGTTGATCCTCTCCGTTGATCCAAAGGTTTCAGTCTCGAAGTGGGAAAGAGGGGAAGCTGGAATAGTCATAAACTTTGATTACAATCTGCTAAAGTGGAAATACGACAACCCACATATAAATTCGGTGATAGTAATCCCAGAGGACGGAACCATATCGAGCGGTGGAGGAGTCATAATAGCCAAAAACGCTCCACATCCATACACCGCAAGATTGTTCATGGAGTATCTGTTGAGCTATGGTCAGAAACTCTACGCAAAAGGGTTCGTTTCACCCATGGTTCAAGGTATCGAACTTCCAGAGGAAGTCAAGGACAAGTTCCCACCTGCGGAAGCTTACAAGAGTGCGGTGTTCGTGGATTACGTGAAAGACAGAGAAGTAACTCCGAAGCTTCAGGAATACTACTCTCAGGTTATAGGATCGAGATGATGAAAAGTAGGGGTGGGAAAAACCCACCCCTTCGATCTCGATACGATCTGATTCAGGAGGGTAAAAGATGAAGAGAATCCATTTGATCCTTTTTCTCTCACCCATGGTGGTTTTTCTGCTGATGTTCATAATTTATCCATACATTTATATTATCATCCACGCATTCATGGATGATTTCACGGGCAGGTTCACGTTGAGATATGTGAAGAACCTCTTTGAAAAATGGGCTTTCACAAATGCGTGGAGAAACAGCCTGATGTTTTCATCTCTTTCAACCGGTATAGCAGCGATCTTCGGTTCCATCATAGGCTGGATATCGACGAAATTCGATGACAGAAAGAGAGGCATAATATCCTCTCTCTTCTCCATACCGATGACCTTATCCGGCCTGGTCGTTGCATTCGCATTCATAGTACTTCTTGGAAGGAATGGAATATTCAACATAATATTCAGGGATTTCCTGAAACTGTTTCACTTCGATCTTTATTCCTGGACCGGACTCGCCATAACGTATGCCTTCTTCAACATCCCATTATTCAGTCTCACGATGATCGCAGCTTTCAGAAATCTGAACACAAGTCTCGTGGAAGCTGCGAGGAACCTTGGGGCGAACATCTTTCAAGTCTGGAGATATGTGATAATACCGGTTTTGGCTCCTTCTTTTCTCGCAGCAACTTCGATAGTATTCGCCGGTATGATGGGAGCTTTCGGAACAGCCCTCGCACTCACGGGAATGGCTAAGAACCTACTGTCCATACAGATCTATTCCCATGTTTCTGAGAGCAATTACAACATACCTCAAGCCGATGCTCTTGCACTCCTTCTCGGTGTAACAACCGCGACGATCCTTCTGGTTCTGAATACGCTCGAAAGGAGGCTGAGGATAAAAGAATGAGGGAGAAGATTTTGAAGATAATATTCTGGTTGGCTGTTCTCTACGTTATCGTTCCAATAATGATGCCAATAATATATTCCTTCAGTGAAGCTTGGACTGGGCTAATCCCTAAGGGATTTACCCTCGATTGGTACAAGATAATATTCTCGAATCCGAATTATCAGCCATCCCTGATCCTGTCGTTGTTCGTTGCGAGTTCTGCGACGTTGTTGAACATTGTTTTAACCGTTCCGGCAGCGTATGCTGTCAACAGGCTCAGGGGAAAACTGGCGATATTCCTCGAGGATACCTTCAAGATTCTTCCTCTGATCTTTCCTCCACTGATCGTTGGATTGGGACTTCTTCAAGCTTTCACATCCCCTCCTCTGGCTATATCTGGAACCACGACCGCAGTTATAATCGCCCATGCCCTCTTAGGACTTCCATTCATGTTCAGAAACGTTTACGCATCCTTGAAAACCATCGATGAAAGGACACTCTCCGAAGCGGCATCGAGCCTTGGTGCGAATCTATGGCAGAGGATGAGATATGTGATAATACCGAACATAATTCCAGGTATACTGTCAGGTTCCCTACTCGTTTTCGCCATATCTTTCGGAGAATTTGAGGTGACCAGCATGGTTGCGGGCTTCGGTTCGCAAACTCTACCGTTGATACTGTTTCAGGAAATGAGAAACAATTTCAGGATAGCGAGTGCAATAACAGCCATACTTGTATACGTATCCTTAACCGCTTTCATGATAATAGTTTACATAGGATCGAAGGTGCAGAAGGGATACAAGGTTTGAGGATTCGAACGAACGATTCAAGGATTCATCCTTCTTCTGAGAAAGATCGGGTTGGTTATGAGTAGTGTTCTCCCATTCGGATCTTTGATCCACAGAAGAACAAAATCATCATTCGTAAGATCGATATCTTTCAACCTACATTCAAATTCCGCAAGGTTTCTACCGATCTTCAGGGTGTTCTTTTTCGTCAGCAGGAAGAGCTCGTAATCCTCCTGGATATTCCATATTCTGAGGTTCAGATTCAGATCATCTTCATTTTCGAATTCGACGGTATCACCGATATCGTGTCCATCGATCGTGAGCTCCACCATTCCGCCCCTACTTAGAATAACCTTTCCATTCTTTATGGAGTGTAAAACTTCACTTAGAATCAACCTTCTGACACACACAATGGTTTTCAGGAAGTTTGGATAGTCTTTCTCCGGCTTGTGGAAATCACCTCCGACTGTTCCAACAACTTTCCCACCCGATCTGAGATACTTTATCCATTCGTATGTGAAACGCTCGTTGACGTGTTCATATTCTCGAGGAAGGTACGTCCATACTTCCACGAAATCCAGACTGAACGGATCATCACTGTATTTCCATTCGCAATTCATGCAGGTTGGGTCTTCCATCAAGAAGGGGTGAGCGATCCCAACTATTCCCTCACCGATTTTCACGAACTTTCGGATCTTTTCGCATTCAACCTCATTCATCATCTCGTCCTTCCAGTCGATGAAATTCCTGCACCCGAGAACCAACATGTGTCCATACAAGGTGTTTATTTCCTGCCCCGGGAATCCCACGATACCATCCAAATCGATCAATTCCTCCCAACCGGATATGTTGCTGTGATCCGTCAGGAAGAAAAAATCGAATCCCATCTCTTCTTTGAAATATTCCCCGAGTTCAGTCACGGTGAAGATCCCATCGCTGTGGATCGAGTGGGAGTGCAGTTCTCCCATCTTCCATGTGTATCTTTCATCCCCAGAACTTTTTATCTCCAGTTCGTAATCGATCTTGGAAGATGCTTCATGTATTTCCAACACCGCCTTCCACTTTCCAGGTAATGGAAAGATGGATCTGGCACCATTCGAAGGGCTCTGGCTTATCTCAATCCTTTTCAAATTCTTATCACATCTTCCAACGAATCTACCCATCGAATCGTAGAGGAGAAGATCTACATGGTTCAAGATCCCCCCAAGTGAGATTGGAGAGTAATCGAATCTGACCTCGACACGGCTGGTCTCGGGTGATATGGAGAATTCGATGACTTTCAATCTTCGAGATTCAGATGGATCGATGAACCCCCTGAAGATCTTTCCCATTCCTTTTCCACACCTCTTTTCATTCCATCTGTTTTTAAAAATTCTGTTTACTTCTTCCTTTATCCTACGTATGTGATATACTTTTCCAGGATGAATTTAAACTCCCGAGTCAGAGGACCTAAGGGTCGCACGACCTATGGTTTCTGACCGACAGGGTGCGACGGGAAACTGTCGTGCCTCCCACTGTGGAAAGGGGGTGTTTTTTTGTT
>QNAU01000012.1 GCA_003641545.1 Thermotoga sp. | reverse complement strand
TCACCCTTATAGCCCATCTCACGTAGGGATGATTCCCCAACATAACCATCTTACACCTCCGAGAGATTCAGAATCCAACTTAATTATACAACGAAATGATGAACACGAAGGCATCGATTGAAGGATCATCGGGTAAAACATATGTGTTGAAAGATCCGCGTTCATTACAAACAGAATATACCTAACCAGATTATCACCACGTAATTTAACGCTTACAAGGAAATGAGGAAAATAATACAAGAAGATCTTCCAATGATGGGAGATCCTGATTAATTTGAACTTGAAAGAGCTATTAGCCCTTTATTTGAGTTTTATTATCCAAAAATCAGATACTCCATGATTCCCGCTCACATCTCCATTGTTTGAACTTGTCCATCCTGCCACAATGTATCCTCCATCACTTGTTCGCTGAACGCTCTCTGCCACATCATAATCGCTTCCACCGAGACATTTCTGCCACTGGATGTTTCCATTACTGTCAAGTTTCACTATCCACATATCCGGCTTTGGATCACCATTTTCATCATATCCACCATGCCATCCACTCACATCTCCATCGTTTGATCGTGTTTCTCCCACCACGATGTATCCCCCATCACTCGTCTGCTGGATGCTGTATGCCTGGTCATTACCACTTCCACCGAGACATTTCTGCCACTGGATGTTTCCATCTCTATCAAGTTTCACTATCCACATATCCGCAGTATAACCATTTTCATCATATCCTTCATGCCATCCACTCACATCTCCATCGTTTGATCGCGTTTCTCCCACCACGATGTATCCCCCATCACTCGTCTGCTGGATGCTGTATGCCAAATCCAAATATCTTCCACCGAGACATTTCTGCCATTGGATGGTTCCATACTCATTCAGTTTCACAACCCAGAAATCAGCATTTCCATGATTCCCACTCACATTTCCATCGTTTGACCATGTCCAGCCTGCCACGATGTATCCTCCATCACTCGTTTGCTGAATACTGTATGCCCTATCATCATAACTTCCACCAAGACATTTCTGCCATTCTATATTCCCATTCGGGTCCAGTTTCACTACCCAGAAATCAGTATATCCATGATATCCACTCACATTTCCATCGTTTGACCATGTCCAGCCTGCCACGATGTATCCTCCATTCTTCGTCTGTTGGATGCTGTATGCCTGGTCATCACTACTTCCACCGAGACATTTCTGCCATTGGATGGTTCCATACTCATTCAGTTTCACAACCCAGAAATCAGCTGCTCCATGATTCCCACTCACATTTCCATCGTTTGACCATGTCCAGCCTGCCACGATGTATCCTCCATTCTTCGTCTGTTGGATGCTGTATGCCTGGTCATTACTACTTCCACCGAGACATTTCTGCCATTGGATGGCCCCATTTTCATCCAGTTTCACAACCCAGAAATCACAATATCCATGATTTCCATCCACATCTCCATCGTTTGAACATGTATATCCTGCCACGATGTATCCTCCATCATCCGTCTGCTGAATGCTTTCTGCACCATCACCATAACTTCCTCCCAATGTTTTTTTCCATTCAACAAATAGAGACGGTATATTGATTCCACCTCCTCCACAGCTCACAAACAGGATGGCTGAAAGGAGAACGATCACCGAGAGGATGAAAAGTGACACCACTTTCATCTTTTATCCCTCCTGTTGGATAGATGAGCATTGTTAATATTTTAAAAGCATACTACATGTTTTGCAAATGAAAATAGAGTCTGAGCAAGAGATGGAAATCTCAATGACTTAACAAAACCCCTGCATATCTTGAAACTCTGGGAGTCGTGGGAAAGTGGTGATCATCGGAACAGTATGCTGACCGAAAGATTGTTGACTATTCTCATTATGGTTTCACCGAAGAGTCTGGAAATCGTCAATATCTCGAATTTGTCGGGGAGGTTCTCGTGATGTATGGTGTCCGTTATGTAAACTTTCTCTATGGGGGAATCCATGATTCTCTCTATAGCCTCACCTGAGAATAGGGCATGTGTAGCACAGGCTATTATTTTCTTTGCTCCCATTCTTTCAACCACCTTGGCAGATTCAACGAGCGATCTGGCTGTATCGATTATGTCGTCGAAGATTATGGCTATTTTTCCCTCAACATCACCTATGAAATTCACTATCTCGGCGACGTTGTCCTTGGGCCTTCTCTTGTCAAGGATGGCAAGTGATACTCCGAGTTTTTCCGCAAATTTGCTCGCCCTCTTCACTCCCCCTATATCCGGTGATACGACAACCGTTTCAGCTCTGTCACAGTTCTTGAATTTCTCAAGGAATATTGGGAAACTTTGCAAATTATCCAGAGGTATGTCGAAAAATCCCTGTATCTGTTCACTGTGCAGATCCATCGTTATTATTCTCGAAGCTCCCGCGGTCGTTAGAAGATTCGCTACCAACTTGGCACTTATCGGATCCCTTCCACGAGCCTTCCTATCCTGTCTTGCGTATCCATAATACGGTATAACCGCAACCACACTTCTCGCAGATGCTCTTTTGAAGGCATCTATCATTATCAGCAGTTCCATCAGATTCTCGTTCACCGGGGGATTGGTTGATTGAACGAGGAAAACATCGTAACCCCTAACAGTTTCACCTATCCTGACGTTGACCTCTCCATCTGCGAATCTTCCAAGTTCCATCTTTCCAAGTTTCACGTTGATGTATTCAGCTATCTTCTCAGCCAACGGGAGATTCGAACTTCCAGAAAACAATTTTATCTCGTCCATTCCACCCATATCACTCACCCTCCACACTTCTTTCTGCTCTCTTTTTCTCCCTCCAACTCTTAGCCCATCCTATTTTGTTCACCTGCCGACCTCTGCCTATTCCCAAGGAATCGGGTGGAACATCCTCAGTTATGACAGAGCCAGCTCCAATTATCGAATCTTTACCTATTTTGACTGGAGCAACGAGGGATGAATTGCTACCTATGAAGGCTCCATCTTCTATTTCAGTCCTGTTTTTCTTGAATCCATCGTAGTTGCACGTTATCGTTCCAGCTCCTATGTTCACGTTCTTTCCAACGAAAGCATCTCCTATGTAACTGAGATGGGATGCACGACTGTTCTCAGATATAATTGAATTTTTCACTTCGACGAAATTACCTATTTTGACGTTCTTTTTTATGTGAGTTCCCGGCCGAAGTCTGGAAAATGGACCGATCGTAACTTCATCTTCGATCGTGACACATTGACAATGTGAGAAACTCATTCTTACTCCTTTACCCAGTTTGGAATCTTCCAAGAAAACGTTGGGACCGATTACACAATCCTCACCTATCTCGGTATCACCGAATATGAATGTCATGGGTTTCACGATCGTATCCATACCTATTTTAACCTCCGAACCGATGAACGTCGTATCAGGATCCTCAATCGTCACACCATTTTCCATCAGTTCATCCATTATTCTGTATCTCATCTTCCTCTCAACATCCACGAGTTGTTTCCTCGTGTTCACACCGGTTATTTCATCCGGGTCTTCCACCATGACCGTGCCAATCTTGTATTTTCTCTCATCGAGAATTTCGACCAGATCGGTGAGGTAATACTCACCTTGCTTGTTTTCATTTCTCAAATATTTCAGATTTTTCCTCAATACTGGGATTTTGAACATATATATACCGCTGTTTATCTCTCTTATACTTTTCTGCTCCTCGTTCGCATCCGCATCTTCGACGATCATCCTGACCCTACCATCTCTTCTCACCACCCTTCCGTAACCTGCTGGATCTTCCACGATGGCTGTCAAGATTGTCATGTCGTTTTTCTCCTCAAGATGGGCTCTTCTCATCCTCTCAATCGTATCGAATCTCAGAAGGGGAACATCGCCGTAAAGGATGAGGATATCCCCTTCACCTTCTAAGAAATCCATGGCACAGCTTATCGCATGCCCAGTTCCAAGAGGTTCAGACTGCATGAATATGCTCATGTTCTTACTCTTAAAATATTCCCCATATCTTTTCTCGTCGTACCATTTTCCAAGAACGATCGCAACTTCATCTGGATTCAAACCGAAGGCGAGTTTTACAACATACTCTATCATCGGTTTATCTATGATATTGTGAAATATCTTTGGAATCTTCGATTTCATTCGTTTTCCTATGCCTCCTGCAAGGATCAAAACCTTGAACATCACGATCCCCCCTCAGGTATCTCTATCATTTCCACACTTTCAGAACTTTCGTTATCCTCAGTCATCGCCTTTATCTTCAGAAGATACGTTCCTGGTTCTTTTATGGGAATGATCACATCCGTTGAGTCCGAAAGAACACTTGTGGAATATGAACCACCGACGATCTCACATTGAAATTTGGAACCAACCGCATCGAATTTCAGGTGAAGCTTACCATTTTTATAATCCCAACTCAGGATCTTCGGTGGGGGAAGCTTGGTTTTGAAAGATATCAACTTCTCAACGGTGCTCGATCCAAAAACATTCTCAAGGCAAGCGGTCAGATCGTATGTTTTGTCATATTCCAAGTTTTCAAGCCTGAAGGATACATCCGTTCCGGTCGTGTGCAAAATTTCCATGGAATCAAGATAAACAACTAAACCGCCGGAGTAATCCTGAAACACCATTCGCACGTTGACATCATTCCCATCACCACCGAAAGTCACGGTGGATTCGATGAGAGATGGCACTTTGGGTAGATCAACCGTTATGGATGATTCCGAAGAGTTTCCAACTCGATCTTCACATCTGACGAAAATTGTGACTGTTCCAGATACGTCGGATACATCGAACCTTGCATTGGTATCATCCATACTTATCATCCTCATCATTCTACTGGTTCTGATGTTACATTCTTTTACATCTGTTGACTCAGGTTCACTCCAAGATACATCCATGAGATTCCCATCCACAAACACCGTCAAACTGCTCGGAGGTTCCGGCGGACGTGTGTCCACTAAAATTGTCAAACTTCCCTCATCTTCCTGATAGAATCCATCGATAGCCTTCAACTTCAAGATGTGAACCCCATCCTCGAGTTTGAGATTCAAACTCGTTCCATCGACTTGTTCGTACTCCACACCATCAACCGAGAAGAGAAAGATCACATCTTTTCTGTTATCACAAGTTTCCAATCGAATGAAGATCGTATTTTCGGTGGCTGTTCTGGGTATCAAATCGAAACATATGGAGGGTTTTGGAGGTTTGAAAAATTCGTAAGGTACACCTTTCAGATCACCAACGAATACGGGACCTATCGCGTAATGCACACCGCTTGAAAGTAAGGTTGGGAGTTCAACGTTAGTTTTTGTCGTTGAGAGAGAAACTGAGCTTGAATCGAAGGAATACACGACATCGTAGTGATCGATTCTGTAAATGTCGTTTGATGGGTCCAACCACGATATTTTCATCTTTCCATTGCAAACGATCGCTGTTGCCGAATCCAAAACGGGTAGATCCGGTAACTCGAGTATTTCCTCGTTACTCCCCGATGTCGTTCTCACCTCTTTTTCCAGCACCACATTCCCTTTCACCTTCACTCTCACCCGATGTGGACCAACCGGGATTTTCTCAGCGACTGCCAAAAGAGTATCGCTCAGTTTTAAGTTCTTCCCATCCAGTGATACAACCAAATCATCCTTCGAAACATCGTATGGAGTAACTATCCTCAACTTGAGGTCCACTAATTCCACGAATGGACCTGCTTTCAATTTTCCCTCTACTCCTCTGAGCTTCCCACCCGCATAGAATGGTATTATGGTGTATTCGTGAACCTCCAGTGGATCGCCGTATCTATCGCGAAATTCGTTCATCTTCACCCTTGCTATCTTTAAGTTATCTTTGAAAATCTCGAAAAAATCTACTTTGGAATTGACACGCCAGTTTATCTTGATCATCCCATCATCCGCAGAATACTCACATCTAACATCCTGAACTCGAGGCGGTTCAGGTAAGCTAAGGGAAATTCTGGGACTTTCTCCTTCCACTTTTATATTTTCATCCAATAATACTATGTCATTTACAACTATTTTAAGATTATGATTACCCTTTCTCAATCTGAGAAAAGACCGTTTTCTATTTGGATCTATTGGTATTTCTCTTCCATCAATGAACAAACTTATTTGATCATAATAATTTTCTAAGGGTATCTTAAGATCAATTTGAACCTCGGTGAACATGAAATATTCAAATATAAGAAAGATGACGAGGAAGGAAAAAGCCATGGAAATGAACAGGATGAACCTATTCACATCTTTCTTCAATTTGCTTCCTCCTCAGTGATAATTTTGCCGAGATCAGTGAAAATTATACCTCATATTCCCTGGAAGATCTTATCTTTCGATGATCTTAAACATGTGATAAAATATGATCAACCCCGACTCGGTTCGAGGAATTTTCCCTTCCCGGACTTGGTCGGTGGAATATTTTTCATGGAGGTGTCAAAGGTGACTCTCGATTCGAAGGCGAAAGCTGAAATAATTCAGCAATTCAGGAAACATGAGAAGGACACTGGGTCAGTAGAGGTTCAGATTGCTCTCCTCACCGCGAGGATAAGACATCTGACGGAACACCTCAAACAGCATCCAAAGGACCATCATTCCAGAAGGGGATTGATGAAAATGGTTGGAAGAAGAAGAAAATTGCTGAAGTATTTACGAACAACCAAACCGGAAGTTTACAAAGAACTGATCAACAAACTTGGCTTGAGGAGATGAAAAAATAGAAAAATGGGAGCGGGGAAACCCGCTCCCAAATTTAGAGAGGTGATCGAGGATGAGCATAAAAGTATGGGAGAAGGAGATATTTGGAAGGAAGCTCGTTGTGGAACATGGTAAGATGGCTAAACAGGCGAGTGGTTCAATACTTCTTCGTTTCGAAGATTCCGCTCTTTTGACAACTGTGACTGCGAAGGAAGAACCGGTTGAAGGAGTCGATTTTCTTCCTTTAACCGTGGAATATCAGGAGAAGTTTTATGCGGCGGGGAAGATACCTGGGGGTTTCATAAAACGTGAAGGCAAACCAAGTGAAAATGCCATTCTCTCGGCAAGATTGATCGATAGACCCATAAGACCCCTTTTCCCCGATGATTTCAAAAATGAAGTTCAAGTCATCGTAACTGTTTTATCTGCAGATCCAGAGAACCCTCCAGATACTTGGGGAATCTTGGGGGCATCCTTAGCTTTGAATCTTTCGAATGTTCCATTCGATGGAATAGTCGCCGGGGTGAGAATAGGGTACATCGACGGAAAATTCATCGCATTTCCGAAGGAATCAGATATGGAGAGGAGTCTTCTCGACATAGTCGTTGCGGGCACGGAGGAAGCGGTGACCATGGTTGAAGGAGAAGCGAAGGAAATAAGTGAAGAGGAAATGGTGAGAGCGTTGGAATTTGCGCATGAAGCGATAAGGGAGTTGGTTGATTTCCAGAAGAGGATACTGTCAGATGTTGGAAGGATGGAGAAGATGGAGATTGAGAGGGAGGAAGTTCCGGAGGATCTTCTGACCAAATTCGAATCCATGATCGATGTGGAGGAACTTGAAAGGAGAATATTGACACAGGGGAAGCACAACAGGGAGAGAGCCTTGAAAGAATACAGAGACTCGTTATTTGAGAAATTGGAACTGGATGAAGAAACGATGGAAAAATTGAAGCCAAAACTCAAAGAATTTTACAACGAACTGGTCAAGAAGAGGATGCGAAGGATGATAATAGAGAAGGGAATAAGAGCAGATGGAAGAAGAACCGATGAAATCAGACCGATAAGTTGTGAGGTTGGATTGTTCCCTCGAACCCATGGTTCCGCGCTTTTCACAAGAGGCGAGACTCAAAGCTTGGGAATCGTGACTCTGGGAGCACCCATGGATGAGCAGATAATAGATGCTCTTTTGGAAGAGGGCACCAAGAGATTCATGCTCCATTACAATTTCCCTCCCTTTTCAACTGGAGAAGTGAAACCCTTGAGAGGCCCAAGCAGAAGGGAAATTGGTCATGGCCACTTGGCTGAACGGGCTTTGAAATTCGTTCTGCCACCGGAGGAGGAATTTCCGTACACGATCAGAGTTGTGTCGGAAATACTGGAATCGAATGGATCATCCTCCATGGCAACTGTTTGTTCTGGTTCACTCGCATTGATGGATGCTGGGGTTCCAATAAAAAAGCATGTTGCAGGTGTTGCCATGGGATTGATAATGGAAGACGATGGTATAGCCATTTTGACAGATATACTCGGTATGGAGGACCATTATGGTGATATGGATTTCAAAGTCGCTGGAACGAGAGATGGAATAACCGCATTTCAGATGGATGTCAAGGTTGGGAAGGTTACACCTGAGATAATGATGAAAGCGTTGAAGCAGGCGAAAGAAGCAAGACACAGAATCTTGGATATAATGTATAACACGATCTCACGACCACGTGAGAAGATATCCGAATATGCCCCAATAATAAACGTGACTTATGTTGATCCTTTAAAAGTTGGTGAAATAATAGGTCCAGGAGGAAGGGTCGTCAAAAAGTTGACAAGAGATTACGATGTGAAAATATCCATAGAAGATGACATAGGAGAGGTGAAGATAATCGGAAATGATGAGGAAAAGGTGAAAACGGTTAAAAAATTGGTTGAGGATATGACGAGAGATGTGGAAGTTGGTCAAGTGTTTGAGGGAAAGATAACCAGAATAGAACCTTACGGAATATTCGTCGAAATATTCCCAGGAAAAGTTGGATTGGTGCATGTATCCAAAATAGGGGAAAGGGTGAGGAATATAAACCAGCTGTTCAAAGTCGGTGATCAAGTGAAAGTTGAGGTCATAAGCATAGATGACCTTGGAAGGGTTCAGTTGAAAAGGATAGCGGATGGCAGGAAAAGGAAACCAACATCTTCACAGGTGAAGAAGGATACCAACACGAGAACGAAATTTAGAGTGGTGAGAAACGTCGGTGGAAAACATCATGGAAGTGGTAGAGGGAGATAAAATTTCATGAACCTATCGATTGTAAAACTCGAAAACGGGTGTAAGGTTGTCATTGGAGAAATGGAAGGTATAAAGTCCACGAGTTTGGGAATAGGATTTCCCATCGGTTCTGTTCACGATCCGAAGGGAAAAACTGGAATTTCACATTACATTGAGCACATGTTGTTCAAAGGAACGAAGAATAGAACTATGGATGAGATAAAAGAACCGATAGAAAAAGTTGGTGGGATACTGAATGGTTCAACCGGAAGGGAAAGCGTGATCTACTATGCCAAGGTGCCACATTTTTTCTCCTTGGAAGCCCTGGAAATAATGATGGATATGGTTGTAAACCCTGCATTCGACGAGAATGAGATGGAAAAGGAGAGAAAGGTGATTCTCGAAGAAATGAGAATGGAGATGGATGATCCATACACCCGAGTCCACGATATATTCATCCAGAATTGTTGGGACGATGGGTATGGGCGATCCATACTCGGATCCCTCGAAGATTTGAAGAACATATCGAGGAAAGATCTGGAGAACTTCCACACCAGATTCTATGGGGTCAACAATCTCGTGATTTCGATGGCAGGTAGAATAGATGTTGAATTGAAGGAGAAAGTTTTCGAAATGGTGGAAAAGATGAAAAAAGCCTCCAGTGTGTGCAACGAATCAAAGCCAGAATATAAACCAAAATCCAGATTTCTGAAGGAAGGAAGAAGGGACATAACCCAAGTTCACGTGCTGATCGGTACGAAGGCTCCCGGAAAGTTGGACGATGGATACGAATGCTTCCTAATATTCGACACTTTGATGGGAAGTGGGATGAGCTCAAGACTTTTCAGGAAAATACGAGAAGAAAGAGGGCTAACATACAACATATCGAGTGAATACATCCCGCTTCGAAGGGGAGGACTTTTTTTGATCTATGCATCCACCTCGACCGATGGATACCGTGAACTTACGGATTCGATAAGTAAGGAAATAGACGAGGTGAAAAATGGAAAGATTAGTTTGGAGGAGTTCGAATATGGGAAGAAAAGGTTCATGGGTGAATTGATGTTGTCCGTGGAAAGCACACAAGCTAACATGATAAGAATTTTTGACAACACGATCACATATGGTGAACCTATGGATCTCGATGATTGGCTGAAAAGAATCGAGCATGTTGAATATGATGAGTTTCTCTCAACCGTGTCTGAGATGTTGAAGGATGATTGGGTTCTATCCTTGGTTGGACCATCCGATTTCATTGAGAAGGTGAAGCCATGAAGGTTGTATGGAAAAGGATTGAGGAGATCAAACCTGGGGAGATTCTGGGTGATGATGTCTACGATTCGAAGAGTTTCGTCTTACTCCTTCAGAAAGGAAGTGTTTTAAGCAAAGAGGATATAGAACAACTGAAAGATAGGAAGATAATCTGGGTCCCCATAAAGTTGGAGGAGAGGGAAGAAAAAGTGGGGGAAGAGGAATTAGAATCCGCCGAAACCGCTCTCGTCGAATCTTCCATACTGATATCCGAAGAGTTACCACCAACCATTCCGGAGGATATATACGACGATTACATAAGCAGTGTCTCAAATCTGATAAACAACATGAAGTCGGGAATCAAGATTGAAGTTTCAGGGATAACCTCCGTGTGCAGTGAGGTTGTGGAAATGATAAGGAAAAGCAAGGAACATATCTTGAACTTGTTCACCGCCCACACCATGGGATACCTCAGGAAACATTTAGTCAACACCAGCATAATGGCCGTGATGATAGGTAGTGTGATGAAACTCCCAAGACACAGACTGATATCCCTTGCGAAAGTTGGATTGGTGCACGATATAGGATGGACGTTCATATACAAGGATTTCCCCGATGTGATGGATGTGGGTGATGTTCCGGAGAATCTCATGAAATTTCATCCGATAGCCAGCGTGAGAATAATCATGAAATACACCGAATCTTTTCTCGCATCCGATGAGGTTGAAGCAATCCTTCATCACCATGAAAGATACGATGGAAAAGGATTTCCATTTGGTGTCTCCGGTAAAAGAATAAATGAGCTTGCCAGAATACTTCAGTTTGCGGATGTATTCGACACTCTGACCTCCGACGCAATGAAAGACAGGAAATTCACGCCTTATCATGCAACAAAATGGATAATAAACAGAACGGGTATGTGCTTCGATCCCGACATAGCGAAACATTTCTTCAAACTGACAGGTATATATCCAACCGGAACTAAGGTTAGATTGAGTGATGGAAGGGTAGGTCTGGTTGTCAGAGCAAACCCAGATGCTCCCATGAAACCTGTTGTGAGGCTTAAAGACACTCAGATAGATCTTTCCAAGGTCAACGATATCTGGATAGAGAAGGTGGAAGAATAAAAGGTGAGTAGAAATGTTAAAGTGGAAAAGGGTGGTGAACCTAAATCCGGGGGAGAGATTGGCTGAAAATTTGAAGATTGGGAATTTGGAGCTGAAGGAAGGAACAAAACTTGATCGAGATATGATACTGAAATTGAGAAATTCTGAGATCGAATGGGTTTGCGTCTATTCAGTCGAGTTGGATGTATATGAGATAGATCTTGAACCACTTCTACCGCATGATTTCCTGGATGAGATGAAGGAAAGTATAGATGCAATAGTGAATCAGGTAAACACAACTGGAAGATTTGACCCAGATTTTGTGAGGGAAATGTCCAGAAGATTCGTTGAAACGGTTTTGGAACAGTATGAGAAGGATGTCTTCATGAACCTGGTGAAAATGAGAAATTTCGATGAATATACTTTCGCCCATCACATAAACGTTGCGACCATAAGTCTGATCATATCAAAAGAACTTGGATTGAATGAGATAAAGATTGAGAAAGTCGCGATTTCAGCGCTGATACATGACATAGGAAAGTTGGATGTGCCTCCTTACATTCTTTTCGCGAGACGCAAATTGACCGATGAAGAATTTGAAGTGATGAAAAAACATCCCATAAACGGGGAAAAGATCTGTAGAAAGTCGGGACTTAAGGATGAGGAGATCATATCCGGGGTTCTTCAACATCACGAAAAGTTGGACGGCAGTGGTTATCCATACAGTCTAAGAGATGGTGAAATAACCTACGTTGGCAGAATAGTGGGTGTGGCAGATGTTTACGACGCTTTGACGACCGAGAGACCATACAAGAAGCCATGGACACCGTACAAAGCTCTATCACATATAATCAGATCCACGAAGGCGTTCGATACAAAAGTTGTCAACGCACTGATAAGGGCTTTCGGTATCTATCCCGCTGGGACGAAAATAACACTTTCCAATGGAAAAAAGGCAATAGTTGTGGGTAGCAGAAAGGGAATGGTTTATCTTCCGATAGTTTCGTTCATAGATGATGATGGAAGGAAGATCACGGTTGATTTATCTGAAAGTAAAAAAATCAAAATTTTAAAGGTGGGATGGTGAATGAGGATCAGATGGTTCGGACATTCATGTTTTCTGTTGGAACCTGATTCTGGGCACCCGAAAATTTTAACCGATCCATTCGATGATTCCATAGGTTATCCCATACCGGATGTCACACCGGATTTGATAACTGAAAGTCATCAGCATTTCGATCACAACGCTCACAGGTTCATAAAGGGAAATTACAAGCTGATAAAGGATCCAGGAAATTTCGAAGAATTCGGAACGAGAATTACAGGTGTTGTGACGTATCATGACAAATCTCATGGCAGTGAAAGAGGAAAGAACATCGTCTTTAAGATCGAATT
>QNAU01000011.1 GCA_003641545.1 Thermotoga sp. | reverse complement strand
GGTATTCGATATAGTTTACATCGTCACATTCGGAGGCCCAGGATATTCAACGGATGTTCTCGCATTCTTCATGTTCATAGCGACTTTCCAGCAACATCTCGTCTCACTTGGAGCCGGGTTGAGCGTGATAATCTTCCTCATGGCTTTTTCGATCGTCATACCATACACGCTGTACGCCTTCAGGAGGTGGTTCAGTTGAGATCCAAAGGTAAACTTCTGATCGGGATCCTGACCTTCATCGTCGTCCTTGTGCTGTCATTCTCCTATCTTCTCCCGATATACGTCATGATAATGACCTCACTGAAAACCCCCATGGAGATAAGTCAAAGGGAATACTTGATTCCGAGTGTTAAATTACATTTCGAGAATTATACGAAGGCTTTCAAACTCATTCGTTCATCCCTTTTGAATTCGACCATAATTTCGTTCTTCGTGACGGGTTTATCCGCATTCTTGGGTGGACTTGGAGGATACTATCTGAGCAGGTTCAGAACCAGATTCTCCAGAATACTCTTCATACTCGTTGGTATAGCACTGTATCTACCATATCAGGCTGTTTTGATACCTCTGGTTCAGTTCATGGCAAAGACAAGGCTCGCTTTAACACATTTTGGCTTGATTTTCAGCTACTCCATCCTGAACGTTCCATTGGCATCCATACTGATGGGCACGTTCTTTCTATCCATACCGAGGGAACTGGAGGAAGCAGCGGAGATGGATGGTGCAACGAAACCGCAGATATTCTTCAAAGTTGTATCACCTGTTGCACTACCAGGGTATGCATCGACAGCCATCCTCGTATTCACACAGGTGTGGAATGAATTCCTACTGGCTCTGACACTTTCAACTCCCAAGACCACGACGATACAGGTGAAACTCGCGGAGGTCAAAGGAAGTTTTGTCGCTCTTTACAACATACAGATGGCTGCTGCGATAATAGGTGTCGTAATTCCGATTCTTTTCTTCCTCCTTCTCGGAAAGTATTTCATAAGAGGGATACTCGCCGGGGCTCTCAAGGGATAACTTGTCAGCACCTCGATCTATCACCTCGTCACATGGATCTTCAAGAAGGAGTATAATCGATCTGTAAAGGGTGTCTCGAGGGGAGTGAAATTCCCGCATGAGGATCGATTCGGTGAATCCGGCCGGAGTTAGATTCGATCTCCATGAACTCGATAGGGAGAGGATGATTCACAGAATAGCGCGCCTCATGGCTCTTTTACATGTCAGGGGTTTGGGTGGAGATGAAAAACTCATGTCTTCCCTTCGACGAGCGGAATTGCTCGTTCTGATGGGAAACAATCTTCAGGCTAAAAATCTCCTGGATGAACTGGAACGGACCATCCTTCAAAGAACCTTCCCAGCATATCGTGGAAGGGATGATCGGAAATCGGATCAGAATATCAACGATCACGAGGGCGAGAGAATAACGCTCGTGGATAGATCGAACGATCCCAGCGTGTCTTTCAAGTATCCGACTCCCGTTCCGGCGGACTCTTCCCTTCTGTTCATAGCCTCGCACGAAAGACAGCACGTTCAAAGCATAATAGGTGATGCGGTTTTGAAGGGTAAAATCGCTCACGTGTATGTAAGATACTTCACTTCCTACGATTCGAAGGGAAGGTTGATCTTCGTCGGTGGATTGACGTGGGGTGAAATCGTAGATGAGAGAAGATGAATTCATCGTGCACAGAAGTGTCATGGTTGAGGAGGTGCTGGAATTCCTGAGACCGAAACCGGGTGGAACATACGTGGATTGCACGGTGGGAGGAGGGGGACATTCGCTCGAGATTTTGAGAAGGACTGGTGGAAAGTGTAGAATAATCGGTATCGACAGGGATCCCGAAATAATCAAAAAGGCGAGAGCAAGGTTGAGGGAATTCGAAGGTTCTGTCGTCCTGGTGAACGAAAGGTTTTCAAATTTGGATCGAGTTTTGAATGATGCTGGGATACACCGTGTGGATGGATTCGTGTTCGATCTGGGCATCTCCAGTTTTCAGATCGATGTGGCGGAGAGGGGATTCAGCTTCTTGAAAGATGGACCCCTGGATATGCGCATGGACAGATCGGGTGAACTGACAGCCTACGAGATCGTGAACGAATACGATGAGGAAGAATTGGCACGGATACTTAAAGATTATGGTGAGGAACCTCTTGCAAGAAAGATTGCACGTGAGATCGTGAAACTCAGACCCGTGAAGACCACGGTGGAATTGGCACGGATAGTTTCGAGGGTGTACAGATCTGTGTACGGGAATCGTTCACATAAGCATCCAGCTACCAAAACTTTTCAGGCTTTGAGAATAGCGGTGAACGATGAGATAGAGGAGTTGAAGAAAGCTTTGAAAAAAACCTTGAATTATCTAAGGCTGGGAGGAAGGATAGTTGTCATATCTTTTCACTCCATCGAGGATAGAATCGTGAAGAATTTTTTCAGGGATAATACGGGTGTTCTAAAGATATTAACGAAAAAACCGTTATATCCTACGGGGGAGGAAATAAAATCCAACCCGAGGGCTAGGAGCGCGAGGATGAGAGTAGCTGAAAAATGTTAGGAATGATGAGGTGATATGTTGTGGAAAGAAATGTTGGGATTGAAAAAAGAGCCCTCGGGAAGATGCTGGAAAATGTAGGATCTCTTGTAAAAACAACCGCACATTTGCTCAGGCTCTATCTCGAATTTATCATGATAGGGGGGATCATCTTTCTGGCTTTCTACATATCCGTCACATTCGGTGTCAAAGCTAACCTCATGAAGAGCAGAGCAACCTTCTTCGATCTCGAGATTTCGAGGTTGTCGTCCGAGATAGATGAGATGGAATCCAGGATGAAATATCTCGAATCGAAGGCAACTGTGATGCACGAGTTCGAGAAATATGGAAAGAGATACAGGATTCTGGGTTATGGACAAGAAGGGGAATGATCTGGGACTGAAAAGACGGGTATATTTCATCTTTCTGATCTTCCTGTTCTTCTTCTTTTTGGTGCCCTTCAGAGCCAAGATGACCAACTTGAATCGTGAACCGGCGATATTGAAGGGAAGATTCATAGTAGAGCCGAGGAGGGGAAACATCTACGATTCCAACGGGATTCTAATCGCCGGAACAGAACCGGTTTACGATGTTTATTTGGATGTCGATTATCTTCTGAAACTGACATCGAACGGTGAGTTGAATCTGAAGGTTGAGTTGGAGAAGTTGAGAGAGATGTTCAAGGTCGACATGGAAGAAGAACGAATCATAAAGAACGGACACAGAAGGATCATCACCTTGAGAAGAGGAATCACCCAACTGAATTTTTCACCTGAGGAGTTTCCATATCTATCGGTGAGAAAAAGATACAGGAGGGTGTATCCATTTGGGGATCTCGTGAAGCAGATAGTAGGTAAAACATCCTGGGATGGAGCACCACTGTCAGGGATTGAGAAGTCTTACGATGATCTTCTTTCCGCCGGGAGTGAGGGAGTGATCGAATACGATAGGAGGGGAATATACAGGATACTTGGAGGGATATTGAGGTTCAAGCACAAATCCGATGGAAAGGATTTGAAGCTCAATCTGGATCTGAAACTTCAGAGGATAGTTAAGGAGGAGCTGGAAAGAACGGTGAAGGAGGAGAAGGCGAAGGGTGGAATGGTGGTTATCATGGAGTCGAAGACGGGAAGGATAAGAGCGATGTATTCCACGTATGGATGGAACACGGTGGTGATGTCGTATTTCGAACCTGGTTCCATGATGAAACCAATAACTTACTCCATAGCGAAACAGAACAATTTGATCTTCGAGGACGATGAATTCCACTGTGACGGAAGGATAAAACCCGTTGAAGATGTGAACGTTGTTATAAGGGATACACAATCTCATGGAGATTTGAAACTGCCGGATGCGTTCGCTCATTCCTGCAACGTTGCGACTGTGATCATAGCGCGCAGGATGAACGAGATACTGGGAAGATATGGGATATACAAATTCTTGAGAAGGTTCGGATTCGGTTCGAAGACGGGTATAGATCTCCCAGGGGAGATAAGTGGTGTGTTGAAGAAACCGAATGAATGGTCAAGGATAGATTTCGCGGAAATAGCGATAGGCCAGGGTATAGGAACAACGCCTATACAGTTGATAACCGCCGTGAACGCGATAGTGAACGACGGAATACTCGTCGCACCTCGACTCGTTGGAAAGGCTGAAGTCGAAAGAAGGGTAATATCCGTTGAAACTGCGCGTTTTGTGAAGAAGTTGATGAGGAAAGTTGTCACGGATGGAACCGGAAAGAAGGCAAATTCAAACCTCGTGGAAATAGCCGGAAAGACGGGAACCGCACAGAAAGCCATACCTGGTGAGGGTTATATTGAGGGAAAATTCTATTCCTCCTTCATCGGTTTCTTTCCATACGATGACCCGAAATACACGATGTTGGTCATTATAGATGAACCAAGTAACGGGAAGTATTACGGTGGGGATGTAGCTGCCCCTCTGTTCAGAAGAATCGTGGAGAGGATGGTTAAGGATGAGAAATCCTCATCGAACCATGTGATAAGGGTTTATCCTTGGAAGATGCCGGATTTGAGTGGTTTGAGCGTGAAAGATGCTTTGGAGATTCTCCAACATCTCGGATTTCGAAGGGATGAAATAGAAATTGAGGGAGAAGGATTGATCGTTAAGCAGATTCCCCCTCCAAATACCTGTTTGAAGGATGTGAAAAAGGTAATCCTGTTCCTCAGCTTCGAGGACTTCTCATCGGTCGAGTGAAAGTGATATCATACCCTTGAAAATTTGGATAGGGGTGAGAGCTCAAGTTGGATAAAGATGGTGCAGTGTATTCCGTGGAGTTGGAAAATGTGACGAAGATTTTTGACGAATCGACCGTTGCGATGAAAAATGTCTCCCTCAAGGTGAAAAAGGGAGAGTTTTTTTCCATACTTGGACCATCGGGTTGCGGTAAGACGACGACACTCAGAATAATAGGAGGATTTGAAACGCCGAATGAGGGAACCGTCAGGATAGATGGAAGAAGGGTCAACAACCTTCCTCCGAATAGAAGACCCGTCAACATGGTGTTTCAAAATTACGCCCTTTTCCCGCATCTCAGTGTTTTCGAGAACATAGCTTTTCCCCTCAGGTTGAAGAAGATGACGGAATCGGAGATAAGGGAAAAAGTGGAATACATGGTGGAACTGGTGAAACTCAAGGGTCAGGAGAGGAAATTTCCGAGACAGCTCTCCGGAGGCCAGAAGCAAAGGGTGGCATTGGCGAGAGCTTTAGTGAATGAACCGAGGGTTCTTCTTCTCGATGAACCTCTATCCAGCCTCGATGCCAAGCTGAGGCAATACATGCTCATGGAACTCGACAGGATACATGACGAGGTTGGGATAACCTTCATATACGTCACGCACGATCAGGCGGAAGCCATGAGCGTATCCGATGAAATAGCGGTGATGAACAACGGGGTGATAGAACAGGTGGGAACTCCTCCCGAGATATATGAAAGCCCTGCAAATACATTTGTCGCGGGCTTCATAGGTGAAACGAATTTCTTCGTTGGGAAGGTTGTGGATGTCAGTTCGGAATATTTGAAGGTTGAGACGAGATTTGGGATTCTGACCTGTTACAAGGACAAGGAGGCGAAAATCGGAGATACGGTTGAGTTCATGATAAGACCGGAAAAAGTTTATGTTACGAAGAATTATCCACCCCAAAACATGAACTTTCTCAGAGGAAAGGTGGATCAGTTGATCTACCTCGGTTCACACACGAAATATTACATAATGGTTGAAAACACGTTGATAAGATCCATCAAGCAACACACCCGATACTGGATGGATGAATCCACGATAAGTTGGGACGACGAGGTTTACGTGTGGTGGAATCCGGATGACAGTTATCTGATAAAGGTGACGGGAGGATGAGAGTTGAAAAGACATGACATTTACACATTACCCATTCTGATTTGGCTGAGTCTTTTCTTCACAATTCCACTTTCGATAACTGTCATCATGAGTTTCATGAGTAGTACACCTTATGGAGGAGTTACTCTGCCTTTCACCGTTGGTAATTATGTTGAAATCATGAAAGGAAGAATACTTGCAATACTGTGGAGAACCATACGGATATCAGCCCTGTCCACCTTAATCACTTTGGGTCTTTCCCTACCTGTTTCATTCTTCATGGCAACGAGTAAATGGAAAAATCTTCTTCTGATGGCGACGATAATTCCGTTTTGGACGAACTTCATAATAAGGATATTCGCGTGGATCTTTCTTCTGGGTAACAACGGCATGCTGAACAACATTCTGATTCAACTCGGAATCGTGAAGAATCCGATAACCTTTCTCTACAATTCGTGGGCGGTTGTCGTTGTTATAGTTTACACGTATCTTCCCTACATGATCCTTCCGATATACTCCGCCATGGAAAAATTCGATTTTTCCATGATAGATGCGGCCATGGATCTCGGTGCCACAAAGATCAGAGCCATTTTCAAGGTGATGTTTCCATCGATAAAAGGTGGTATAACCGCTGGCATTCTATTTGTCTTCATACCTGCACTCGGTTCTTACGCCATTCCGGAACTCGTTGGTGGCAGAGATTCCGTGATGCTCGGGAATTTGATAGCATGGGAGATAACCACCGCAAGAAATTGGCCATACGCGACCGCACTGTCGAACATACTCTTCGTATCGACCGCGCTGGCACTCTTTCTGTATCTGAAGATACAGGGAAGTGATGGCAAATGAGGTTTTCATTTTTCATGACGGTGATCGTTCTAATCTTTTTGTACGCCCCGATAATGTTTCTCGTGATCTTCTCCTTCAATTCATCCGTAACGGGTGCCAACTGGATGGGTTTCACGTTGAAGTGGTATGGTGAGCTCTTTCTCAGATCCCCAGATATATGGGAAGGATTCAAAAACAGTCTGATAGTCGCGGTGTTCTCCAGCTTGACAGCCACCTTCATTGGAACCATGGCTGCGATAGGAATACACTGGTACAAACCATCATTTCGAAGGTACATCAATTTCAACATATACGCCCCCCTAATAATTCCCGACATTCTCATGGGTGTATCGATGTTGATGCTCTTTGTTTCCATGAGAATAAGATTGAGTCTATTCACAATATACTTAGCACACACAACTTTTTCACTGTCGTACGTTGTTCTCGTGGTTCTGGCGAGACTTGAAAATTTCGATTCTTCGCTGCTGGAAGCTGCCATGGATCTCGGTGCAAGTGAATTCCAAACTGTGAGAAGGGTGATCATACCGATGGCGCTCCCGGGAATAATAGCATCCTTTCTCCTGTCCTTTACCTTATCCATAGATGATTTCATTATAACCTTCTTCGTGGCTGGTCCGGGATCGACAACCCTACCGTTGAGAATATTTTCCATGATAAGATTCGGCCTGTCTCCCGTGGTGAACGCCCTTTCAACGATACTCGTTGGTGGAGCAATCCTGTTGACACTCCTGGGTAGGAAATTTCTGAAATACATTCTTGCAGGGGAGGGATAAGTATGAGAAGAAGTTTTCTTCTTCTTTTCATTGTCTCAGGACTGATCGTGGTGTTCCTTCTATCATCGGGATTTCTTGGGAAAAAGCTCTACATGTACAATTGGGCTGAATACATTCCTCAGGATGTTTTGAACGACTTCAGAAAGGAAACGGGTATAAAGGTCATCTACGATACGTATGCGTCGAATGAGGAGATGTATGCCAAATTGAAAGCAGGTGCCAGAGGTTACGACATAATCTTCCCGTCGGGTGATCACGTGTCGATAATGATAAAAGAAGGTATGTTGGAAAAGATAGATAAATCCAGATTGAGTAATTTCAAATACATAGACAAGAACATTTTGAAAAAGATCACGTATGATCCGAACAACGAATACAGTATACCTTACATGCTGGGTTCCACGGGCATATGCGTCAACAAGACGAAGGTGAGAGAGTATGAAAGATCATGGTCAATATTTGAAAGAAAGGATCTCAAAGGGAAGATGACTCTTCTGGATGACATGAGGGAAGTCATAGGCGCCGCGCTGAAATATCTGGGATACTCTGTGAATTCCACGAGTACGAAGGAACTGGAGGAAGCGGAGGAAGTTTTGAAGGGATGGAAAGAAAACATAGTAAAGTTCGATGCCGAATTTTACGGGAAAGGAATAGCATCTGGGGAATACTGGGTCGTGCATGGATACGGTGAGAACATATTCTCAGAGATACCGGAAGAGGAATGGGATAAATACGATTTCTTCATACCAAAGGAAGGAGGCACGCTCTGGATAGACAACATGGTGATACCAAAAGGTGCGAAACACGTAGATTACGCCTACAAGTTCATAGATTTCATTTTGAGACCGGATATAATGGCGAGGATATGCGATTACTTGAGATTACCGTGTCCGAATACGGAGGCTAGAAAACTCGTGAAGAAGAAACCAATATACACTATCGACGATTTGAAGAACTGTGAGTTCATAGCCGATGTTGGTGAATACATCAAGTTGTACAGAAAAGTTTGGAACGAAATAAGGTTCGGATACTGAATTATTTTTTTCAATAGTTGAGTGTGTTCCCTCCATGCTTGACATCTATATGCATTTTTCATATAATATCATCGGGAGGTGATATGATGAACGGATATAGATGGAGAGGTGGTTTCGGATGGGGTTGGATGCATCCCCCGTATCCCCCTCCAGGTTGGGGTGCTTGGGGATACGGACCTGGACCTATGACACCCGAGGAGGAGAGGGAGTATCTTCTGGAGTACAAGAATTATCTTGAAGAGGAATTGAGAAATGTTGAGGAGAGGTTGAGATATCTCGATGAGATGATGAAGGGGAGGTGATCCCATGCCTGGATTCGATGGCACGGGTCCACTTGGAACTGGACCGATAGGTTGGAGAAGGGGACCATGCAGTTACCTCTACGGTTATGGAGCACCGTACAGCCCGTTCCTCGGATACAGATGGTTCAATCCCATGACATGGTTTGGATGGGGTTGGAGATGGAGACGCGGTTTTGGCTTCGGATGGGGCTGGAGATGGAGAAGAGGATGGGGCTGGGGTTGGGGCAGAGGTTGGTGGTAATCCCAATCCCGTCGAAAATTTGAATTCCCCCACCTGGGGGAATTTTTTTATATCGAGAAAAGATGTCGTGATATAATCTTTCAGCTAATAGAAAAAGGAAAGTTCAACATGGGCGGTGGGGAAACAAATGAAAGGTATGAAAACGGAAGATTTCCTCGCATTTTCAGATGAGGTGAAACAAGCTTTCAACGAAGGAAAACCGGTGGTGGCTTTGGAAAGCACGGTCATCGCACATGGACTGCCCCTGCCAGTCAACATAGAAACTGCGATCTCCATGGAAAAGGTGATAAGAGAAAAAGGAGCGGTTCCAGCTACGATTGGGATCGTCAAGGGTAAGGTTAAGATCGGAATGAGTGAGGAGGAAATCGAATGGTTCGCAAGGAGTAAACCCAGAAAGGTTGGGATGAGGGAGATTCCAACCGCGTTGGCTCTAAGGGAAAATGGGGCGACAACGGTGAGTGGAACGTTGCTATGCGCTTCGAAGGTTGGGATAGAGGTGTTCGCGACGGGTGGAATAGGTGGGGTTCACAGGGATGTGGTGAACACCTTCGATATTTCTCAAGATCTGCTGGCTCTGACGAAGTTCAACATGATCGTCGTGTCATCCGGCATGAAGTCGATCCTCGATGTTGGGAAAACCTGTGAGCTCCTCGAAACCCTTGGAATAGTCGCTGTGGGTTATAGAACGGACAGGATGCCCTTGTTCTACTCTTCGGAGAGTGATATAACCATCAGGAGAGTATCGAGTGTTGGAGATATAATTAGGATATTTGATATGGTAAAGAGATTTTACTTTGGCTCCGTTCTCGTCATGAATCCAGTTCCCAAGAAGGATGAGATAAGAAGGGAAGAGATGGAATCATGGTTGAGAATGGCTGAGGATGAAATGAGGAGATCGAAGGTAAGCGGGAAGAATGTCACACCATTTCTTCTATCCAGGATAGCCACATTTTCAAGGGGAAGGACCATAAGGACGAATACATCCCTTTTGATTCACAACGCCGAATTGGCTTCTGAGATAGCGATATCCTTGAAAAATAGATGAAGGAGGGATCATGGTGAAGAAACTTGCGGTGGTTGCGATAGGGGGTAACGCGGTTAACAGATCGGGGGAAGAACCCACCGCGGAGAACATGTTCAGGAATCTCTCCGAAACCGCGAGGTATCTCGTAGAAATGCTCGATGATTACAGGGTGGTCATAACACATGGTAACGGTCCACAGGTGGGTAATCTGCTGGTTCAACAGGATTTAGCCAAGGATGTCATACCGCCGTTCCCGTTGGATGTGAACGATGCCCAAACGCAGGGAAGCTTAGGTTACATGATCTCCCAAACCTTGTACAACGCTTTGATGGATCTTGGAAAGAAACACGATGTTGTCACGGTTATAACCCAGATAATCGTTGACAAAAATGATCCCGCGTTCGAGAATCCAACGAAACCTGTGGGACCATTCTACGACAGGGAAACCGCTTTGAAACTCGCGAAGGAAAAGGGATGGAAGGTTGTGGAAGATTCCGGTAGGGGGTGGAGAAGGGTTGTTCCATCTCCGAAACCCTTAGATATAGTTGAGAAGGATGTGATAAGGAAACTGATAGATGATGGAATTACGGTCATAGCGGCTGGAGGTGGTGGAATACCTGTCGTCCTCGAAAACGGCAAACTCAAAGGTGTGGAGGCGGTTATAGATAAGGACAGGGCGAGTGCTCTGCTTGCCAAAAAGATAGATGCGGACCTTTTTCTTATATTGACGAGTGTTGAAAGGGTTTATCTGAACTTCAACAAACCGAATGCCACACCACTGGATGAATTAAAGGTTGAGCAAGCCAAACTTTATCTTTCACAGGGGCATTTTCCAAAGGGAAGTATGGGACCGAAGATTGAGTCCGCCGTAGATTTCGTTGGATCCACGGGAAGAGAATGCATCATAACGGATTTGAGTAAACTCAAAGAAGCCCTCGATGGAAGAACGGGCACGAGAATAATTCCATGATTTATCGTGGTTTGGTAAAATGCGAGTGCTGGTTTTACCTGGGGGAGGAGCGAAAGGATTCGCTTTACTTGGGGTTTTGAAAGCTCTCGAAGAGTGTGAGATGGATCCTGACGTGATGGTTGGGGTGAGTATCGGAGCGTTGATCGCGGTGGGGTATTCCATAGTGGGAGATGCGAACAGACTCATAGAGATTTCAGAGATTTTATCGAGAAAAGTGGGGTCCATCCTTCCATCCTTCAACACAAAATCCAGGTTTTTCAGATTCATTGCATCAATCTATGTCTCAACCTTCAGCCAGGTTATGTCCCTTGAAAGGAGGATGAAACTGTTAAAACCACATCTGGAGGATCTAAAATTTGAGGATCTGAAAAAGAAGGTTGTGATGATTTCAACGGATTTGAAGAGTGGGGAGATGGTGATTCACGAAACCGGATCCGTATACAAGGCGCTCATTTCAACCATGTCCATCCCAGGTATATTTCCTTCGGTTGAGATGAACGATTCTGTGTTATGTGACGGTGGTGTCCTGACCAATCTTCCCATCGATGTTGCTCTGAGATACGATCCGGATGAGGTGATCGCGATAAGGATGAAATCCAGCAGTTCATTCGAGTTGAGAAACGCAGTTGATATGATGGAGATGGTGGATCGAACCAGAAGGAGCAACCTTGAGAATCTTTCGATAAGATCTTCGCCGGTTGATATCACCGTCGTGGATCTCCAACTGGATGATGTTGGACTTCTGGATTTTAAGGAAGGTGTGAAATTGATAGATGTCGGATATTCTAAGGCTATCGAAATTCTCAAAGCCTCGTAGAATTGTGACAGGTGGAAAGGGATTGTGGGCACTTTCGATCGTTGGTGTGAGAAGGGTATTCAAAGATCTTCCATCCTTAGTGAACGGATTGGCAGGTTTATTCGATGTTATGTACTGGAATTTTGGATTCAAGGATGCGGTTGAAATATGTGGGGAGTTCATCGGAAAGTTCAAAAAACCACTTTTGTCGATAAGTGGAATGACACGGCGAAGCTGGTTCACGAGACTGAAATACTCATTCATATTGAATTATCGCATGTCCACATATGAATGGAAGGATGTCATGAATTTCATCGACATGGTGAAAAACAGAAGGAATTCGAAAACTTCCGTTGAGGTTTTTGATCTCGTGGATGAAAGAACGCGCGTTTTCAATCATGTGGAAGATCACGTGAAACTGATGCTCTCGATTGCTCTCCCCGGTTTTCTTCCCCCCTTTGAGGGAAGGTACGTGTCATCCTCGTATTATTCCTTCATCCCCGTTGAAAATCTGATGGAAGGCGATCTCGTGATACACCATTTTCCAAGATTCGATCTGAGAAAATTGGACAAGATTGCGGATGTGATCGCACATGTCGCCGATCTCAGAGCGGTGCATTACGCAAAATTGGTTTTGAAAGTGAATAAGATTGAGAGCTTGGATTTCAGGGAATTCACCCGTAAGCTGTTATAATATATAAAACTTCTTCGGGGGAAGTGGTTCGATGGATTCCTGCCCGAACTTGAAGAATTGTAGATTCATAGGTTTGAAGATAGAGGAGATAAGGAAAACGATCGAGGAGATCTTCTGCAAATCGTCTTATGAGAAATGTGAAAGGTATAAGAGATATGTGTCTGGATCATCGATAATTCCGACGTATCTCTGGCCCATCAGAAGTTCATCTTCGATAGACATACTTTCCAAATCCGGCCTG
>QNAU01000010.1 GCA_003641545.1 Thermotoga sp. | reverse complement strand
TGAGATCCAAGAAGTTGGTGATGAGTGGAGATCACAGACAGCTTCCACCAACGATAGTGAGTGAAAAAGCCAAACCTGTTCTTTCCTTCACCCTGTTCGAGAGACTCTCGAAGGTTGTGAAACCATACATGTTGAGGATTCAGTATAGGATGAACGAAAAGTTGGTGGAATTTCCAAACAGGATGTTCTATCAAGGGAAGTTGATAACCCACGAAAGTGTGAGGAATATAACACTTGAAGATCTTGGAATTGAAAATGGTGATGCCATTCTGGATCCCAAGAATGTTCTAATTTTCATCGATACTTCAAAATTGTGTGGTCATTACGAATCTCAGAAATATGGGTCCACATCGAGATACAACCTACTGGAAGCCGAGATAGTCGAAAGGATCGTATCGAAATTCTTGAGCAAAGGATTGAAAGCTGAAGATATGGGAGTTATAACACCATACGACGATCAAGTGGAGTTGATCAGAGAGAAGATCGGGAAATGGGAAGTTCAGATCAGCAGTGTCGATGGTTTTCAAGGAAAGGAGAAGGAATTGATAATAATATCATTCGTCAGATCGAATGTGGAAAGTGAGATAGGTTTTCTGGATGATGTGAGAAGGTTGAACGTGTCCTTGACCAGAGCCAAGAGAAAATTGATATGTGTAGGAGATTCCGAAACGCTCTCCTCCAACGAAACTCTGAGAAGATTCATCGAACATGTGAAGTCGAGAGGGCTCTATGTTTCGAAGAACAGAATTCTCGATCTCCCAGATAGATCGTCCAAGATTCTATAGTTCAATTTGAACTTCTCCATCAACTTCACGATATTTTCCTTCCTTGGAGGGGATATCTCCAAGAATACTTTCTTTCCTTTTCTATCCACGATATTTTCAACGATCATCCTGTAAAATTTCATCCCATCCTTTCCCGCAACGAAGGCTTCCATCGGTTCGTAAAATTTGATCCCGTCATCTAAGTTCGTCCATTCCGATTCCGAAAGATATGGAGGATTCGACACCACGACCTCAAAATCATCCAACCTTTCTTTCAGAAATTCGATCATATCCCCTCTGTGGAATACAACATTTTTCACCTCATTCACAAGTGCATTTTCTTCGGCAAGTTTCAAGGCTTTTTCCGATGTATCAACTCCATGAACGATTGAACCAACCACAAACTTCGCTATCGAAATCGCTATGGTTCCAACACCCGTTCCAAGATCCAAAAAGGTTTTGTACCCTTTCTCTCTCGATATCATGACTACTCTTTCCACGAGTTCCTCAGTTTCAAACCTCGGAATGAAAACACCTCTTTCAACCCTGAATTTTAAAGTCATGAACTCCTTGTAACCGAGCAGGAAATGTAAAGGCTCATCCTTTCTTCTTCTTTTCAGCAATTCCCTGATTCTCCCGAGTTCGCACTCTCCGATTTCTTGATCCATGTTCATGTACAACCAAAGTCTATCCTTTCCGAGTGAATGCGAAACTATCAGCTCCGCTTCGAGTCTCGGATCATCTGAAACACGGCTCAAATATTCTGCCGACTTTGAGATCACATCTCTCACTTTCATCTCATTACTTTATTCCGAGTTTTTTCTTTATCTCTGGATCGATCCTATCGGGTGTCCAGGGTGGATCCCAAACTAAGTTCACATCAACCTCACCGATATCCGGTATCTCCGATACCTTCCATCTCGCATCCATCAGCATGACGTTAGCTAATGGACATCCGGGTATGGTCGTGGTCATGTTTATCTTCACGTTGTTGTTCTCATCGACGTTTACATCATAAACCAAACCAAGACTCACGATATCTATTCCTATTTCCGGATCTACAACTTTTCTCAAAGCATCCATAACCTCTTCCTTCGTGATCTTCCTCACATTTTTCACCCCTCTTTTAAAAATCATCTCGATAACCATCCTCCATCAACCGGTATGGTTATTCCCGTGATGTAATCGGATGCATCACTCGCTAAGAACACGACAGCTCCTTTGAGATCTTCTGGTTTCCCCCATCTTCCCATTGGAATCCTCGAGAGTATTTCCGTATTCCTCTTCTCATCATCTCTTAGAGGTTGGGTCATCTCGGTTTCCATGTATCCGGGAGCTATGGCGTTGACATTGATGTTGTATTTAGCCCACTCATTCGCCAGAATCTTGGTGATACCAAGAACTCCATGTTTGGAAGCGGTGTAAGATGATATCAATATTCCTCCTTGAAATGAGAGCATCGATGCGACGTTTATTATCTTACCCTTTCCTCCTCTTTCCACAACATGCTTAGCGAACTCTTGGCACAGGAAGAACACAACCTTGAGATTCAGCTTCAAAACATCGTCCCAATCTTTCTCATCAAATTTTAAAGCGGGAGATCTTCTTATCATCCCTGCATTGTTGACAAGTATGTCAACCTTTCCAAAATGTTCTACCGATCTTCTCATGACTTCCCTGTGCGCTCCATCCTCGAGAAGATCTATCTTCAAGGCAAGAAAATCCACTCCACAATTTCTCACCCTTTCTTCCGTCTCACTTTGATCACTCCTTGCCACTCCCACCACACTTGCACCTGCTTCGGCAAGAGCAACTGCCATCGCTTGCCCCAGTCCTCTGCTCGAACCAGTCACTATGGCAACCTTACCTTCGAGCGAAAAGTCTTCAAGCACGCCCATTCCCTCACCTCCGGAACATCAGATCCTCCTGCCCAGCGTTATTATGAAGTCGTAGTCATCCACGACCATGTATATCCTGCTCTTTCCAAGCGAATCGATGATCTCATAGTAATCCTCAATTTTCCAGTTGATCCCGGGTATAAGGATATTGTCCTGCGGTATATCAAAGGAAGACACAACTTTCTTCATGGTTTCCATCTTCCATATCTCATTCGATAGGACGATCACCGCATTCTCACCTCGGATACATTCTGGTATCCTCGGTTCATTCGCCATGTTCACGATGCTCAGGGAAATTCTCGGTTCTTTCTTTCTCACCTCATCAGCAATCTTTCTGAACCTTGCTTCGAAGGAGTAAGTGCTTTCTCCGTTGGCTTTCACCACTAAAACCTTTATCGTTCTTTCACCCTCAACTTCAAAGTTAAAATTCTTCAGATTTTTCCTCAGCTTCTCCAGCTTTTCTTTATCCAACACGAGATCCCCGGATGAGTTGATCTTGCACGGGAAGCTCAGAAAAGTTATATCATTGAGATCTCTGTATTTCCAATATAAAACTATCAGTTCAACGATGTCTATATCAGTCTTCACATCCTCTTTCATCAACTTCCTGAACAGAGCAGGCAAGGTAAAAAGATTCAGCTTCTCCTTTGCCGATTCCATTATGGCTTTCAAGACTTTTCTCTGTCTTCTCATCCTACCTATGTCTCCTTCCTCATCGTGCCTGAATCTTATGTATTCGAGTAGTTCCTTCCCCTTCATTTTGTGGAGCCCAGGATCGAAGTGTATGTGGAGATCCTGGTGGTAGTCATCGTAGTGCATGGGTTTCTCGACATCTATCTTTATCGGTCCCAGCTTATCACCGAGAGTTTTGAAAGCACTGTAATTCACTATTACGTATCTGTTCAATCTTATTCCGACTATATTCTCGATTATATTCTCCAGAGTTTTCAAACCGAGTTTCTTGTAAACCGCATTTATCTTCCTAACCTTTCCATCCACCATGTCTTCAACTATGAGATCCCGCGGTATGGACATGAAGAATATCTTCTTCTCATCGATCTTCAATCCGACTATTCCAATGAAATCCGTCCTATCCTTTCCAGCCTCACCCGCATCATCTGTCCCGAGAACGAGTATGTAGAATGGATCGGGTATATCGACATCGAACAGGGAATATATGAAGTTCACGATGGGCATTGGGTAGAAGATGATTATTATCATTCCGAATGTTATCGTGAAAACTCCAAGCGCTATCTTGAACGCGCTTTGCACTATTTGATGACCTCCCTCACACCTCTCAAACTTTCCGGGGAAAGGTAGATCCTCCTGTATTCCCTGTCCCCTACTTTGATCGTTATCGGTTGGGGTGTCAATCCTTCCACCTCGTATGTCAGAAGTGCTCTACTTCCCACACCCTTGAAGAATCTGAGAAATTCTGCTTTTCCAACGTTCCCACTGGATCCAAGATTTCGAGATATCCTGATGATTTTCAGAAGGTCGAGAAATTTAAAACCCCTCTTTGAGAATTTCTCTACGAAGTCGGGAAAATCTTTAGAATCCTCAAGTTTGAAAATCCTCTTGAGTTTTTCAAGCGAATCATCACTCAACAAGAGGTGGTATATTCCTCCATCCGCTTTTTTTAGTTCCAACATTTTTTCAGCGTTTCTCGCAACGATTTCCGGAGATCCCTGAAGAGAAATGAGTCTGTTTCCATCGAAACCGAAAGGAGGAAATATCACAAGGTAAACAATCCTCCTCGAAGATGAATCCCTGACGAACACGACCCTGTGATCCCCGAGGATGAAAATGAAATCAACCACGTTTGATTTCATCACCCTACTGTTGTAGTTGGACACATAAAGATATCCAAGATAGGTGAAAATCACCACGATCGTTAACGTGATCGTCAAAATGAGGTAGTTGATTCTCCTTCTCTTTCTCAGCCTGAGTGCTCTCCTTTTCATATGATCACCGCCGATTCACATCATCACGATCGAGTTCCACAGTTCCACAGATTCGGGCAATAGAATCAGGTCGTTGGATATAACGTATTCCAACTTGTTTTTCAAGACCTCGAAGAATCCCGTTTCGAAATCTTCGATGACCATTTCTCTGAGTTTTTCGACTCCCGGGAAGGATCTGTTCTCCTCCAGAGAATCGGAGATGAATATGAGTTTCGCGAGTTTTCCCATATTCCTCCTTCCAGAAGTGTGGTATTCAACTGCCTCCATAATTTCATCGTATCCTTCGCCGAGCTTACGCTTTAAATATCTCGCAGCTATCTTCGAATGCAATAAAACCGGCTTTCGAGCCTCGATCTCGTTGGGTTCGATTCCATACGCTTTGGCTATCAAGAGCATCTTTCTTTCTCCCACATCGCGGAAGAGATCGTGCCCCAAAGCTGCGATCCTTATCATCATTTCATCCAAACCGAGATTATGTTTCTCGTTTAAGAAAAGGGAAAAATTCAGGACACCGATGGTGTGCCTTCTCCTCTCCTTCGTCAGCAGCATTTTCGTGAACCTTTCGAGTTCATCAATAACTATATTCAATCTCGTATTCGAACTTTCTTTCTCCATTTGCAGGAATCTCAACGTGGAATACCACCTCCGTTGAACTCCTCCTTTCATATTTGATCCCATCTTCAACATGAAGTTTCGATGTCGTTGGAATCCATTCGACAACTTCAACTTTTACAGCCTCTTCTTTATAGTTCTTCAATTCTATCTCCATCCTTCTCCTACGCAATTTCTTGGATATCCTTTCTTCACTCAAAATCACCTTTCGTCCCACCAATTTTTCGCTCCTACCGTAGATTAACTCGAGATCTCCTCCCTTCGAAACTCGATCATTCTCGACCCATCCAATTAACACGGGTAACCCTTCCTTGAATTCAAATATTCTAAGATTTCCCTTTGGAAGGTTAAAAGGTAGTTTGATCAACTGTAAAGTCAAAAACACATTCGAGAAATCCGAGGATAGATTGTGGAAGATGAACTTTCTTCTCACATTAACCTTACCTGAAAAATTCGAAATGAAGATCTCATCGTGTGGTTTAAGAATCTCAACCTTCCCAGCATGATACAAGTTGTAACCTTTCCCGATTTCCGATACTCCAGGACCGCCCTTTTCTTTTTCTTCAGCATCAACAAATTTGTACATCATCCTCATTTCATGTTTTTCCGGTACTCTCACATTCCCAGAGAGAAGATACAGATCCACATCTTTCAATTCCTCCGAGATGCTACTTTTGAGTATGAATTTTGAGAACAGCATTGCGGTTTCGTTATTCAGCATGTACAGATCATTTTCGGAGGACCAACTCAAACCCTTGATCATGTAGCAGTATTTCAAACTGCGGGATTCATTCGAATTCTTAAGATTCAAAATTATGTAGTTCTTCTCATCTATGGAAGGTTTCCCTGGAAATATTGGAGTTCCCTCCGGTTGAAAGTAAACCATACCTTCCTCATCTTCCAAGATCAACGGTTTCTCTGAGATCAACTTGACCTTCTTTCTCTCGCCGGTCTTGAATTGAAAGAAGAACTCCTTGAAATTGGTGTAGAAGGATTCGAGGCTGTATTCTTCAGATTTATGAAAACTGTATCCAATCAAATTGACATCTTCGTTGAGTATGCAAAACGTGTTCGGGAGTATCTCACGTAGAACCTCTATTTTCCCATGATCCGTGGTGGAGTCTATGAGGAGTGCATGGCTATCCTCATAAACTATCAGAACACAGGAGAAGAGAACTGATGAGAACAAAAAAAATAAAGCGATGAAAGAACTGATGAAAAATACCTTCATGATTCAAAACACCTCCCTTTCCTCATCGATCACCGAGAGACCCATGCGGTATTCCACGAAATCAACGATCTTGTCAAAGATTCGATCAATGTGGTTCCTATCCTTCCCAACCATGGCGACACCTATGGATGCCCAGTTCTTCGAATTCGTGCTGTCAGTTTCTATGATGGAAACGTTGTAATCCTTGGATATGCGTGATATCAGATTTTTTATGACACTTCTCTTGTCCTTGAGGGATTTCACTCCAAACAATCTGAATTTGATATGCAACACACCCACGAACACCGTTATCACCCGATAGCTGACATTATCATAGTTTTGGCTTTTTCGAAAGCTTCATTCAACTTATCCGGGTACTTTCCCCCCGCTTGGGCAAAATCCTTCCTTCCTCCTCCGCCTCCTCCAAGGATTTTAGCCATCTCTCTGGCGATGATTGAAGCATCGAGGAATTTCGTGAGATCCTCGCTCAACTTCACCACGAAGGAGATCCTCCCGTTCTTCTTGTTGAAGATGATAACAACTCCACTTTTCAGTCTGTTCATCATGACATCCGCCGTGTTTCTGACCGTTGAATCATCTGAATTCTCGAGAATCAATTTGAGTATCTTGACCTTCGATATTTCCTCTATCTCGGGATGAACCGCTTCTGCAGAAGATATCATCTTCTCCTCCATCTCCCTGATTCGCTTCTTCAAGTTTCTATTCTCCAACATGATCTTTTCCAATTTTGATGGTACGTCCCTCCATCCAACTTCAAGCGTTTTCGATAGATTTTTCAGAACCTTCTTCATATCCTCCAGAATTCTCAAAGCCATTCTACCCGTCACAGCTTCTATTCTTCTGACCCCGGATGAAATGGAACCTTCATGTGTTATCATGAAGAACCCCAACTCCGATGTATTTTTAACGTGCGTTCCTCCACACAGTTCCATCGAGAAATCGCCTATTTTGACCACACGGACGTACTCACCGTATTTTTCCTCGAAGAGTGCGATCGCTCCAAGTTTCTTCGCTTCATCAAGCGTCTTATATTCCACATCCACTTGAATGGATTCCAAGATTTTCTCGTTGACGAGCTCCTCGATTTTTCTCAACTCATCCTCGCTCAAGATCCTGTGATGTGTGAAATCGAATCTCAGTCTGTCCGGCGCAACGAGCGAACCAGCCTGTTTGACATGATCCCCCAAGATCCTCCTCAGCGCGGAGTGAAGTAAATGTGTTGCGGTGTGATTCCTCATCGTATCCAAACGTCTCTTCTCATCCACCTTCAACTTGACATCATCCCCAACCCTGAATTTCCCCTTCAAAATCCTCGCTCGATGTAGGATCAGATTCTCCGTGGGTGAGAAGACGTAAAACACCTCGGCTTGGGAATCATCGGATAGTATCAAACCTGTATCGGAAATCTGTCCCCCCCTTTCGGGATAAAACGGGGTTCTTCGGAACACGAATTCAACTTCATCCTTTTCCTCAGCCGAATCCACCTCCACACCATCTTTCAAAATGGTGAGGATGGTGGAATCGTCCTCAAATTTTTCGTAACCTGTGAAAACAACCTCACCGATTTTATCCTCCAGATCCCTGTAAATTTTTGAAATCTTCGCAAATTCGACTTCCTCTCTCGCCATTCTCGCCATCTTCCTCTGTTTCTCCATACTCCTGTTGAAACCATCAACATCGACTTTCAATCCTCTTTCTCGAGCAATCTCGATGGTCAACTCCAGAGGGAATCCGTATGTGTCGTAAAGTTTAAATGCATCTTCTCCATCGATGATTCCAGAATCCTTGGATTTTTCCAGTATATTCTCGAGAACCCTCATCCCAGAATCAAGTCCCTTAAGAAACCTTCTTTCCTCTGTGATCAAAACATCTTTCACGATCCTTCGCTTTTCTTCAATCTCTGGGTAAACCTTGCCGAGTTTGTTCACCACACTATCCACCAAATCCTTCAAAAATGGTTCCCTCATCCCGAGTAACCATCCATGTCTCCCCGCTCTTCTTATTATCCTCCTGAGAACGTATCCCCTTCCCTCGTTGGATGGAAAAACCCCATCCGAGATCAAGAAAACGATGGCTCTTATGTGATCCGCTATGACCCTGATGGAGATATCAGATTCATCCGAATCACCGTATCTCACCCCTGTGATCTCTTGTATTCTGTCCACTATGGGTTTGAAGAGATCCGTTTCGAAATTTGAACTGACGTTCTGCATCATGGCGGTGATTCTTTCCAACCCGGCTCCGGTGTCTATATTCTTCCTCGGCAAGGGATGAAGTTTTCCATCCTCATCCTGATAGTATTCTGTGAAAACCAAGTTCCATATTTCAACGAATCTCCCGCATCCACACGATGGATCACACTCTTCAGGATTTTGATCACAGTATTCGGTGATACCGGTATCGTAGAATATTTCCGAATCTGGTCCACACGGTCCAGTTGGTCCGGCGGGTCCCCAGAAATTATCCTCCTTACCCATCCTTATTATCTTTCTTTCTGGAATGCCTATCACGTGTTTCCATATTTCATAAGCGTCCTGGTCCTCCTCGTATATCGTGACCCACAGTTTATCTTCGGGAACCTTCAAAACGTTCGTGACATACTCCCAGGCGAATTCTATTGCTTCCCTTTTGAAGTAATCCCCAAAGGAAAAATTTCCAAGCATCTCGAAAAAGGTGTGATGTCTCGGTGTTCGTCCAACTTGATCTATATCCACCGTTCTGAGACATTTCTGAACGGTTGCCACTCTCTTGAAGACAGGTTCCACTTTGCCCCAGAATATGGCTTTGAAGGGAACCATTCCAGCCACGGTGAACATCAATTGTGGATCATCCGGTATCAACGAAGCACTCGGAAGTATAACATGACCCTTTCGCTTGAAAAATTCGAGGAAAGAACTTCTTATATCATCCGAACTCATGTATTCCACCTTGCACCACCTCTACCAGATGATTCTGGAGCCTCTCATCAGTAGCAAAAAGAGAAGATATCCCGGTGCCGAGAAAAGAAGGCCATCTATTCTATCCAGCATGCCACCATGTCCCGGGAGTATAGCCCCTGAATCCTTGAAGCCGAAGAGTCTCTTTATCGAGGACTCGAAAAGGTCACCGAACGTGCAGAAAATGGAAAGCGCTATTGAAAAAAACATAGCTTCCCAAATAGACATTATCTCCTCGTTGAAGAACTTCTTTGAGATGAATCCAAACAGTATGGTGTATGCGAATGAACCAACTATTCCCCCAAGGATCCCCTCGAGTGATTTGTTCGGACTTATTTTTCCACCTATCTTCGTCTTACCGAATTTTATTCCCACGAAATATGCAGATGAATCGAAAATCCAAGTCACGGTGAGAATGAAAACCGCATTCATGGAACCATAGAATCTGTATATCGGGAAAAACATCGAAAGGTTGAAAGAAATGTAGTAAAGTCCGAAGATGCCCCAAATGGAATTCTTTCCAAAGTTTTCCTCCCTACCCACGAACAAGCTGAAAACGATGATTAAAAAGGATGAGAAAGTGTATATGCTGAAAACGTATATCATATCTTTCCCCAAGTAGCCGAACATGATGCTTGAAAAGGTCGTGATAAGTGTTATACCGGATCTCAAAACCACATTTTGATGGTTCCCGAGAGCCATCCTCAGCAATTCATAATTCGCAAGAAGAACGACCGCGGAGACCAGACCGATCACGGAGGAATACGAAAAAAAGCACGCAATGACGAACGGTATTACTATGAGAGCGGTGATCGTTCTCAATTTCGTTTCACCCATCTTCAACACCGTCCCCTGGAGGTTTCACATCTCCGAATCTTCTCTCCCTTCTCGAAAAATCCTCGATCGCCTTCACGAACTCCTCCCTGTCGAATTCTGGCCACATCTTCTCGGAGAAATACAACTCAGAATATGCGGATTGCCACAGCAGGAAATTGCTCAGGCGTTTTTCTCCTCCGGTTCTTATTATCAAATCGGGATCGGGGAGATCCGATATGTATAGATATTTCCTAAATTTTAACTCATCCAGATCTTCAATCTTTTCCTTCAGCATCCTGTTCACCGCATCCACTATTTCCGCTCTACCACCATAATTTAAGGCTACCACAACTTTCAATTTTTCATTCAACCTCGTTTCCATCTCGGCTTTTTTACAGGTTTCGAATATATCGTGAGGAAGATCAACCAATCTTCCCATGAAGATCAACTTTATTCCATCTTTTTTCAGGGTCTCTATCCTACTGTTTATGCTCTCCTTGAGCAAGTTGAACAGAAATTCCACCTCTTGCTTGGGCCTCTTCCAGTTTTCCGTGGAGAAGGTGTACAACGTTAAAAATTCAATGTGAAATTCCACGCACCATCTTATAACATTTTCTACCACATCTACACCAACCCTGTGGCCTTCAACACGCGGTAATCCTCTTCTTTCCGCCCATCTTCCGTTACCATCCATTATGATCGCAACATGGTGAGGGATCTTCAAGGTGGGATTCATCAGAATTCCATTATCTCCTCTTTCTTCGCTTCAAACAGATCCTCAAGTTCCTCTATGATTTCATCCGTTTTTTTCTGGAGTTCATTTTCAAGCCTCTTCGCATCGTCTTCCGGTATATCCCCATTTTTCTGAGCATCCTTTATCTTTTTCATCACATCCCTTCTTATATTCCTAACAGCGATCTTTCCTTCCTCGACGATTTCCTTGGCACGCTTCACCCATTTCTCCCTCTGCTCAGTCGTTGGAGTTGGAAAATTTATTCTTATGACGTTGCCATCGTTGAAGGGGGTTAAACCGAGATCAGATGCGAGGATGGCTTTTTCTATACTCTTCAACATTGTTCTGTCCCAAGGTTTTATGACCAAAGTTCTTTCCCCACTCGGGGTTATGGATGCAAGCTGGTTTATCGGTGTTGGTGTTCCATAATAATCTATTTTTATATTCTCTAAGATCGCGGGTGACGCACGACCAGTTCTCAAATGTCTCAACTCCTCTTCGATCTTGCTCACACTTTTTTTCATTCTCTCGCCAGCCTCTCTTATCAACGGATGCTCTTTCATAGGATTGCCCCCCTTTAACACATTCTTTTCATCTCAGAAATGATATATATACCCTTATCCCACCTTTTTTTACGACATCTTCGACGTTTCCAAACACACTCCTCATGAATTCCTTCATCCTTCTACCTCCCTTGTTGTGATAAGCCACGATCTGCAACGAGCCCCCATCAACCAGATGCTCTCTTGCACCCGTTATCAAAGCCTGCCACACTTTTTTACCAGCAACTATGGGTGGATTTGACACTATCTGATCGAATTTCATCCCTCTCCAAGGTTCGAACAGATTTCCCTGTTTTATGAATACTTCGACGTTGTTATCCTTCGCATTTATCTTCGAAAATTCAACAGCTCTTTTGTTTATATCACTCATGTATATTTCAAGATCCGGATTTTCTCCCTTCAAGATGATCCCAATCACCCCATAGCCGCAACCGAGATCCAATATTTTCCTTCCGTGAATCACGAGATTCTCGAGCAAAACGATGGTTGCCTTGTCTATCTTACCATACGAATACACACCACTTGGGGTTTTGAAATGATAAACCCTGGAATTTGACAGAACGAACCTTATTCTCCTGTATTTTAAAGGCACCTTGGGTTCTTCGGAGTAGTAATGTTCGAATTCACCATTCAACGGAGAAATACAGTCCTCCTCTCGACATGAGTGTCTCGTTCAACCCTTTCGCATTCAGATCATTCAAATCGAGTTTCCCAAGGAATCCCGTGCTTATTCCGGAGAATGTGAAGCCAAGTTTGAGACCAAAGGATACATCCGAAATCACCTCAAATGGAAGAGAGGATAGATCCTTCTGTTCGATGAAAGGCTCGAAGGAGTACTCCAAATCAGTGTAAAGTCCAAAGTCAAGGAATCCGATTTTTCCTCTTCCCCCAAGGGTTAAACACGGTTTCTCGTTGTCCTTCGGTTGCGCGTTCACAACGTTACCCACGTATAAAATTCCATTTCTCCCAAGTGCTATCAATCCAAATCCAATTTTGATTGGATCAGGGAAGAAGGGATTCTGAACATTGGACCATCCAAGCAGTCCAGCTATGGAACCTGAAAAGTATATAGAATCGTGTATTGGCGCTATGAATCCCACACTCGTGTTGAATGAATAGATATCTCCTTCCAGTGTCCCAGCTTTGTAAAAGTTGAAGCCAAGACCTACGGAAGTTCTGTCGAGTATGTATGTCGAAACGGAATAGGAAAGTGCCAAAGTTGTGTTGTCCACAGGTTCATCCTCCATCTTTCCATAATCACTCCTGATCCATACCCTCAGGGCTCCCGCAAAACCATACTGATAAGGTTGAACGAGGAATATGTTATGTTCGGAGGAAGAAAGATCAGGAGTCTCCTCCATCATCATTCCATACGTCAACGCCCAGTTCTCAGTGAATATCGTTCCCGCTGGATTTCCAAGAGCCGAATAAACTCCAGCATCCACGAAGATTCCGGAACGACCTTCGAGCATCTCACCAAGATTATGTGGGAAGACCAAAATTGCGAAACCCAAAATGAGAAACGACAGCACC